>JAONGR010000017.1 GCA_028375605.1 Arcobacteraceae bacterium | reverse complement strand
AAATAAATATAAATTCTATGGTTTTTAACATAGTTGAATTGTTCCTTGCAGTTATTATTATTCTTAGTTTTTATTTTATTCAAGAAGTAAATACTTCCCGAGTAGTGTTCATACCTAAGGGTAGTTCAAATTCAATTGTAGCACATTTAGATAAAAATAATTATGAAGTAAATTTATTAGATAAAATTATGTTAAGATTCATAGGAAAACCTCAAAGTGGTTGGATAGATTTAAAAACTAAAAAGATGTCAAAAATAGAGTTTTTATACCGTATAACTACTTCTAAAGCTGCTTTGAAAAAAGTGACTCTTATCCCTGGCGAAACATACTATTTCTTTCTTCAAAATTTAGCAAAAACTTTAGATATATCTACATATAAACTATTTCAAACATATGCACGTTTGGGTTATAAAAAAGATGGAAATATTATTGCAGATACATATTATCTTCCATATGGTATGGATGAAGAACAGTTGATAAAACATCTTTTAGCAATTACTGAGAGAAAATATGAGAAATTAAGCCAAAAAATATTTGGAGAATATAATCGTGAAAACTGGTATAAGTATGTAACGATAGCCTCTATCATACAAAAAGAATCTGCTTCAAAAGAGGAGATGGCAATAGTTTCAAGTGTTATATATAATAGATTGAAAAAAAATATGAAACTTCAAATGGATGGTACATTAAATTATAGTAAATATTCTCATACTAAAGTTACTCCTTCGATGATAAAGAATGATAAAACAGATTACAATACTTATAAAAATAAAGGATTACCAAGTGATCCTGTTTGTGCTATTGAATTTGAAGCTATAAAAGCCGCTATTTTTCCAGTAAAATCAAACTATTTGTATTTTATGAAATCTGTTGATGGGACTAAACATGATTTTTCATCTTCTTATAAAAAACATAAACAAAATATTAGAAAAGTTCAAAGGGAAAAAAGAAAATCTAAAAAACAAACAGTAAAAAATAAGAAAACTAAAAAAATCAAAAAAGTTAAAAAAACAAAGTCAACCAAAACGCCTAAGATAGTTAAAAAGAAGATATCTAAAGGCGATAAGCTTAAAAATCTCTGGAAATAATTATGTGTATAAATGATACAATAATCAATAAATTAGAAAAACAATTATAATATAAAATAATACTATAATTAAAAATTCGATAGTATCTTAGGTAACAATATTAAATTAACTTAAGGAATAAATATGTCAAAAATTATATGGACAAAAACAGATGAGGCTCCGGCTTTAGCAACGTATTCGCTTTTACCAATCGTAAATGCTTTCACTAAATCAGCAGGTGTAGATGTTGTTACTAGTGATATCTCACTAGCGGGTAGAGTTATATCTAAATTTCCTGAGAGATTAACAGATGCACAAAAAGTTGACGATGAGTTAGCTAAACTTGGTAAAGTTGTTTTACAAGAAGATGGTAATATTATTAAATTACCAAATATTTCAGCTTCAATTTCTCAACTTATTGCTTGTGTAACAGAGCTTCAAGGTCAAGGTTACGATATCCCTAATTATCCAGAAGAACCACAAAATGATGAAGAAAAAGCATTACAAGCGTTATTTTCTACTTGTCTAGGTTCAGCAGTTAATCCTGTATTAAGAGAAGGGAATTCTGATAGAAGAGCTGCAGCTGCAGTTAAAAACTTCGCTAAAAAGAATCCTCATACATTAAAACCATTTGCCCAAAATTCTAAAGCATATGTTGCTCATATGACTGAAGGTGATTTTTATGGTAATGAACAATCAATTATCAAATCAGGTGCTGGTTCTGTTAGAATTGAATTAAACGGTAACTTACTAAAAGAGTTAACAGATATTCAAGATAAAGAGATTTTAGATGCTACATTTATGTCGGCTAAAGCTTTAAGATCATTTTTAGCAAAAACAATAGTTGAAGCAAAAGAAAATGATGTATTATGGTCTTTACATTTAAAAGCTACAATGATGAAAGTATCTGATCCTATTATGTTTGGTCATGCTGTTGAAGTATTCTTTGCTGACGTATTTGCTAAATATGGTGAAGAATTCGCTGAAATTGGTTACAACTCAAACTTAGGTCTAGGTGATTTATACAAAAAAATTGAAACTTTACCTGCTGATAAAAAAGCTGCAATAGAAGCTGATATCTTAGCTGTATATGATGTTCAACCTAGAATTGCAATGGTTAATTCTGATAAAGGTATCACTAATTTACATGCTTCAAATGATATCATTATTGATGCTTCATTACCAGTTGTTGTAAGAGATGGTGGTTCTATGTGGAATGCTTCAAATGAACTTGAAGAGTGTGTATCTGTTATTCCTGATAGATGTTATGCTACTATGTATAGAGTTTGTATGGAAGATTGTGTTAAAAATGGTCAATACGATGTTACAACAATGGGTAATGTACCAAATATCGGACTTATGGCACAAAAAGCAGAAGAGTATGGTTCTCACCCTACTACATTTGAAATTGCAGAAGCTGGAACTGTTAAAGTTTTAGATACTGATGGTTCTATTCTTATGGAGATGGAAGTTGAAGTTGGTGATATTTGGAGAATGTCTAGAGCTAAAGATATTCCAATCAAAGACTGGGTAAGACTTGCAGTTGAAAGAGCTAGACTTACAGGAAACCCTGCAGTATTCTGGTTAGATAACGAAAGAGCACATGATAGAAATATGATTACTAAAGTAACTGAGTATTTAAAAGATCATGATACTAATGGTTTAGAATTACCAATTATGAATTCAGCAGATGCTATGGCTTATACACTAGAAAGAGTAAGAGCAGGTCTTGATACTAACTCTGTAACTGGAAACGTTTTAAGAGATTATTTAACAGATTTATTCCCAATTTTAGAACTTGGAACATCTGCAAAAATGTTATCAATTGTTCCTTTAATTGCTGGTGGTGGATTATTTGAAACTGGTGCTGGTGGATCTGCTCCTAAACATGTTGAACAATTATTAAATGAAGGTCACTTAAGATGGGATTCTTTAGGTGAGTTCTTAGCACTTGCTGAGTCTTTAAGATTTATTTCTCAAAAAAGTAACTCTAAAGATTTAGAGATTGTAACTGCAGCACTTGATTGGGCAAATAACGCATACCTTGATAACAACAAAGAACCAAGTAGAAAAACTGGTGAGCAAGATAATAAAGCTTCTCATTACTTTGTTGCTCAATACTGGGCTGTTGCGCTTGCAAAACAAACTGATAATGTTGAATTAGCTGCTAAGTTTGCTCCTGTTGCAAAAGCTTTAGTTGATGATGAGCCTACAATTATGGCTGAGCTATTAGGTTCTGAAGGAACTTCTAAAGAGATCGGTGGATATTTTAATCCAGATATCGTTAAAGCTGAATCAGTAATGAGACCATCTACAACTTTAAATAGTATTATTGATAATATTTAATTTTTCTAACACCTAATTAGTTTTAGGTGTTAAAAACAAAAAAAGGGTTCGCAAATTTGCGAACCCTTTTTTATACTTATCTTAGAATGTTAAATACCTAAAAAGTAAAATCTTTTCCTAAATAATGTTCTCTTACTATTTCGTTTTCTTTAATCTCTTGTGCTGTTCCACCTGCGATAATTGCTCCAGCTTTCATAACATAAGCTCTATCACAAATTTGTAAAGTTTCTCTTACGTTATGATCTGTAATCAAAACCCCTATTCCTCTAAGCGTAAGTTGTTTTATGATACCTTGGATATCTTTTACAGCAATAGGATCAACTCCTGCGAATGGTTCATCTAAAAGTAAAAATTTTGGATTAGAAACTAATGCACGAGCTATCTCTGTTCTTCGTCTCTCTCCTCCACTTAAACTTACACCTTTTCTTTGTCTAATAGGCTCTATATTAAATACTTCAAGGAGTTCTTCTATTCGTTCATATCTTAGTTGTTTATCATCTATAGACACTTCTGCTGCAAGCATAAGATTTTCTTCTACAGTTAAGTCTTTAAAAATAGATGATTCTTGAGGTAAATACCCTATTCCTCTTAATGCTCTTTTATGTAATGGTAAATGTGTTATCTCATGGTCATCAAAAAATATATTTCCTGTTGTTGGTTGAACAAGTCCACAAATGATATAAAAACTAGTAGTTTTTCCTGCTCCATTTGGTCCAAGAAGTCCAACTGTCTCACCACTTTTTATATTTAATGTAATATCATGTAAAATTTGTGTTTTTTTAATAGCTTTTGTTAAACTAGTAACTTCTATTTTATGATCCAATTGTATACTCTCTACTTTCTATATTTTTTTCTATATTTACAACGATAACTTCAAAACCATATTCTTTTAATATATTTTCAAGTTTCTCATCTCCCCATTCAACAAAATGAATACCACTTTTTTCAAACTCTTCTAATAATCCTAAAGCTACAAATTCATTTAAAGTTTTATTGTATACATCATAGTGATAAATATCATCTCCATAAATACTTTGTATTGAAAATGTTGGACTTGTTACTACATTATCTATACCTAAACTACTAACAAAGTTTTGAACTAAAGTAGTTTTTCCACTGGCTAAATCACCTCTGAGTAAGACCACTATATCTTTATCATCTATTTTTTCTTTTAAAACAGTACTAAATTGACTTATTTCTGAAAGTTTTAAAGTCATTTATTAATGTGTCGAATGCATAAGCTGATTACTTATTAATACTATCTCTTCAAGTTTCTTGATAGCATTACCATTATCAATAGCTTCTTTTGCCATTTCGATACCTTCTTCAGTTGAGTTTACTTTATTATCTACAAGTAAAGCTACCGCTGTATTCAGTAGTACAATATCTCTTTTAGCCCCAGTAATACTTCCATCTAAAATACCCTTTGTAGTAATCGAGTTTTCTTTTGCTGTACCACCTTCGATCTCTGATTTTGGATATAAATCAAAACCATATTCTCTAGGATCTAAAATAAATTCACTAAACACACCTCTTTCTACAAAAGCACAATGCGTTACATCACTTATACTAATTTCATCCATACCATCTTCACTACTAACAACCATAGCTCTTTTTGTATTGAGCTGAGTAAGTGCATCAGCAATTTTGGGTACATACTCTTTGTTAAATACACCAATAAGTTGTTTATGTACAGATGCGGGATTTGATAATGGTCCTAAGATATTAAAAATTGTTCGATGGTCAATAGATTTTCGTATAGGCATGATATGTTTCATTGCTGGATGATGATTAATAGCAAACATAAATACAAAACCAGTTTGTTTTAACATCTCTAATTGTTTTTGAATAGTAAGCGTAAGATTTACTCCTAATTCTTCAAGCATATCGGCACTACCACTATTACTAGTGATACTTCTATTTCCATGTTTTGCTACTTTACAGCCACATGCAGATAATAAAATTGAAACAGTTGTTGATACATTAAAACTATTACTTTTATCTCCACCTGTTCCACAGTTATCTAAAAGTTCTTCTTGAAGTGATTGTTCTACATTTAAAGGAATCATATGCTCACGCATAGCAGTTGCAGCAGCGGCTATTTCATCTGCTGTTTCGCCTCTATCGTGTAGTTCTATTAAATAATCTCTTACCTTATCATGGTCTAATCTATTTTCAAATATATCATCAAATTTTAGTCTAGCTATATTAAACATATTTAAATCCTTTATAATTTTGTGACATATTCACTCTGAGCTGATTTCGGAGTGGATTTAGTTCGTGGTATTTGTAGTACTTTAAATTTATCTGAATACTCAAGATATTTTATCTCGATGATATCATCTATCTTAACCTCTTTGGCTTTTTTTACTGAAATATCGTTTATAAAAACAACTTTATGTGCCAACATATCTTCAGCTACCGCTCGTCTTTTTGTAATGTTTACTGCGTTTAAAAATTTATCTATTCTCATAAGTATTATTATATCTTTTTTTGTTTAAATGATTCTATATCCCGTTTATTTAACATAAGTATAATATTTCTAAAAATAAAACTGTATATTTATATATGATAATTAAGTCTATAACAAAAAGAAGTTTCTGTATAATATTTAATAGACTATTATAATTTATATTATGTATTTTTTAATAAAAAGAAAACAGTTATTTATATAGATTTTATAATGTATACAATTTTGTTAGAGTGTTAAACGTTATACATTTTTTTATTTTTATCTGCATTTCGTAATTGTTCTAATCCTTCTTGTGATATCATAGTCAATTCCCATTTTGGACTAAAAACATATTTTACTTGACATTCATCAACTTCTTTAACACTTTGTACTGTACTGATAATTAAATCTACAAAAGATTTTTTACTACTACATCGAGAATTAATAGTTGTAATTTCGATAATAATATGCACTTTGTCACTTATATCCTGTACCTCAATATTGTATACAAGTCCCAAGTCATAAATACTTATCGGTAATTCAAGATCTTTTATAGTTTTAAGTTTGTTTATCACTTCTTGTTCTATTTGTTCTTTATTAAGTTTCATAATATATTCCTTATTGCAATTTTTTATTCAAATATAGTAGGTACTATAGAAAGCACCAAAAGTATCGCCATAACAATATTAAATCTTTTAATTCCTACATCACTTTTAATTAATTTTTTTAATATTACCCCGCCCATTGCCCATGAATTAGCTGAGATAAGTACAGTAATCAAGAAAATCAACGTAATAATTATAATTTGCATAGTTGCATGCTCAACAGATGTAACATATACAGACATTGCAGTAATGATCTTGATCCAATTTTTAGGATTTATCCATTGAAATAATACAATAGGTATAAATTTTAGTGGCTGTGAATCAGGGTCATTTTCTTTAAATGTAGGTGTAGAGTTTGCTATTTTCCAAGCTAACCATAGTAAATATAATATTCCTAATACTTTTAATACTGTAAAAGCAATAGGGTATAGTTTAAAAAACTCCCCAAGACCAAGACCTACAAATATTGTCATAAGTGGAAAACCTATAACCACACCTAAAATATGAGGTATAGTTCTTTTATATCCATAAGTTAAACCTGAAGATAAAAGCATGATATTGTTCGGTCCTGGCGTTAGTGACGTTGCAATAGAAAACATAAATATTGATAATAGTAGTGTTAATGTAAAAGTTTCGATAGCTTGTCCTTAATATTTGTACTTTATTATAACCAATGTATTCATATTACATTTGATAATTTAATGAATGTGAGTTTCTCAAAGTCTCCATACCTATTTCTGAAACCATAGATAGTTCCCATTTAGGTGTAAAAACAAATTTTATATTACATTTATCAACTTCATTTATGCTAGTAATCGAACTATTGATTAAGTATGTGATAGATTTTTGGTCACTATAACTAGAGTTAATTGTTGTCATCTCTAGGTTTACATGAATCTCGTCATTTATATTTTCTATACTAGTTTTATAAATAAGCCCTAGTTCATAAATACTTACTGGAAGCTCAAGGTCATTGATAGTTTTTAATTTTTGTATTACTAGTTTTTCTATCTCTTCTGTATTATTATTATTATTCATTATTGAATTCTCCATTTAAAAGTAGAAGTATACACAATATAGAAAAAAGAGTGCTTATTTTTTAAATAATGAATAATTATTTAAGTTAAATTTATTTTAGAGATAGTATTTAATGATTTGTATCTTTAAATTCTTTCATCATTTGTTTTTTGGTTTTGCTTGTAGCTATCGCTTCAAAAGGATCATCTGGCCAGTAGTGTCTTTTGTATTTTATAAATAACTCTTTTTTGACCTCTGTATATGAGTTTTCCCAAAAGCTTTTTAAGTCATAGGTTATTTGAATAGGTCTTTTAGCTGGACTCAAAAGATGTATTTGTAAAGCAATAGTATTATTTAATATCTTGGGTGTTTCATGAAGTCCAAACATCTCTTGTATTTTTACTGGTAGTATAGGTACTTCACTATTTGAATAATCTATTTTTATATTTGAGCCACTTGGCACTTTTATATGACTTGGTGCAAGTGTGTCAAGTGATTGTTGCTTTTCCCAAGGTATAAATCCTAATAAAATAGAATAAATATCTAAAGCTTCAAGTTGTTTGATGGTTTTTATATCATGTAAATAGGGCTCTAGCCATTTTTCTACAGTATCTAATAATACTTCTGTAGTAAAATCAGGCAAATTATTATCTATATTGTGATTTATAAAATTGACTCTATTTTGTAACTCTTGAGCTTTAGGTGTCCATCTCAAAAGCTCTAAACCCTCTTTTTGAATAAGTGCTAAAATGAGTTGTGAAAAATCATGATTAGATTCATTTGATATGGCTCTTGAATAAAGTTCTAAATCATAAAAATAGTGTTTTATCCGTATGTCAAACTTTTTATTTTCTTTATTGTAAGTGATAGATTCCTTTTTTTCTATATAGTCATCAAACTCTTTTTCGATTGTTTCTAATGATATTTGTAGTGCCATATTTATATAGGAGTCTTTAGTTTGTGCATTTATATTTGATACTACTAAATACTCTTCATTAAATAAGGGATCTTCATTATTTAAAATAGCGCCTTTTCCATTACTCAGTTTATATTTGTTATCGTTTTTATTTCTTCTTTTTGCTAGTCTATCGGGATATGCTAAGAGTAATAAATGCGAAAGTTCCTCTTCTGTGATAGTTTTATTACTTTTGTGTACTTTTTCTAGCTTTTTGAGTTTTGAATAAAAAAAATCTGCTTGTTTTAAAATCGTTTTAGCAAGATGCGTATTTATATATGAGCTATGAAACTCTTTTTCATATAGATGTACAAATCGTGAATATATTTTAGCATCCTGATGACTGTTTTTAAATATATCTTTTTCACTTAAAAATGCAGATAACAAACAAGCCTCATAAGAAAAACCTAAATCATTGGCTTTTAAAATCATAAAAGCAAAACGAGGATGTACTCCTAGTAACAATGCCTTTTTACCAAAAGAAGTTATCTCTTTAGACTCATTTATCATTTTGAGTTCTTCTAGTATGTTTTGTGTTCTTGTTTGTGTTTGAATCTCTGGATAGTTTAAAAACTGTAACTCTTTTATATCTTCTACACCCCACAAAGCAATATCTAAAAAAAATGAAGTCAAATCAGAACGCAATATCTCAGGACTAGTTGATTCTTGGAGTATTTTACTTTGATGCCACAGTTTATAACATTTACCATTACTTAGACGTCCTGCTCGCCCTGCTCTTTGAGCGCTTGAGTCCTTAGAGATGAAAGAGAGTTCTAAATGGTTCATAGCATTTGCGTAGTTATATCGTGATATTTTTTCTAATCCAGAATCAATAACTACCTTTATCCCCTCAATAGTCAAAGATGTTTGCGCTATATTTGTAGAAAGTATGATTTTTCTTTTGTTTGAGTTTTTATTTTTTATGATAGCTTTATCTTGTTTTTCTTTACTGAGGGCAGAGTATAAAGGTAAAACTTCAATGTTTGTATCTTTTAGTTTCTCTTCCAGTGAATTTTGTAAGTTTTTTATCTCTTTTGTTCCTGCTAAAAATACTAAAATATCTCCATCATCATTTTCTACTGCTTTAAGTGTTGTGTTTAAAAGTACACTATTTATAGTTTTGAAATCTGGTTGTTTGATGTTTGATGGAAGATATACATTTTCTATATCATAAGACCTACCTTGTGAGGTGATAACAGGTACATCGCCTAAAAGTTTTGTTAGTTCTTTTGAATTTAAAGTTGCAGACATGATGAGTAGTTTTAAATCATCTCTTAAAAGCTCTTGTACTTGTAAAGATAATGCAAGTGAAAGGTCAGTGTGTATACTTCTTTCATGAAACTCATCAAATATTATCATCGCTACATCTTCTAAGGCTTGATCACTTTGAAGTTTTCGCACTAAAATAGCTTCTGTTACTACGAGTAGTTTTGTATTTTTAGAAAAACAACTTTCCATTTTGACTTGATAGCCTACATTTTTTCCTACTTCTTCACCTAAAAGTCTAGCCATTTGAGTAGCTACACTTCTGGCAGCTACTCGTCTAGGCTCTAGCATGATGATGATTTTATCATCATCTAACCATGATTCGTTAAGTAGATTGATAGGTACTACTGTACTTTTTCCTGCTCCTGGTGGTGCCTGGAGTATCAAAGTAGAGTTTGTGTGAAGTGTTTTTTTGATACCGTCTAAGACATCATGTATAGGTAATTTTTTCATATGTGGTATTGTACTTTAAATATGAGAGTTTTTCAAATTTAAAAACCTATCTATATGATATAATTCTTCATAAAAAAGCCAAAGGACGATTTAGAATGATACATTCAATAGAAAATGATTTTATAAAAGTACAAGTAAAAGAGTTTGGTGCTGAACTTTGTAGTATACAAAAGAAAAATGATACTGTAGAATATCTTTGGCAAGCAGATAAAAACTACTGGAATAGACACTCCCCTATTTTATTTCCAATCGTTGGTAAACTTTTAGATGATGAATATATCTATAATAACAAAACTTATAAGATGACACAGCATGGTTTTGCAAGAGATCAGTTGTTTAAACTTCATTCTAAAAAAGATGATGAGATAGTTTTTAGTTTAAATGAGACTACTGAAACTCTAAAAATATATCCTTTTAAATTTGAACTTTTGATTTCTTATCGACTTTTAAAAAATACACTAGAGATAGGATATAAAGTTGTAAATCATACTTTAGATAAAATGTTTTTTTCAATAGGAGCACATCCAGCTTTTAATTGGCCTTTATCCAATCAAGAAGATAAAGAAAACTATTACTTAGAGTTTACAGATACAAAAGAACTAGAACGACTGCCCTTAACACCTTTAGGAATATCTTCAAATAAAGAAATCATCTCTTTAGTAAACAATAGATTATCTTTAAATGAAACTATGTTTATAGATGATGCTTTAGTTATAGAAAATCTAAATAACAAATCTATTGTTTTAAAAAGTACAGAAAATAAGAGAAAAATAGAAGTTTCATTTGAAAACTTTCCTTTTGTAGGAATCTGGTCAAAACCTCAAGGCTCACCTTTTGTTTGTATTGAGCCTTGGTGTGGTATAGCAGATGGTATTGAACATGATAAAAATTTTGAAGATAAAAAAGGGATTATTACTTTAGAGAAAGATGGTATATTTCAATCTAACTATCAAATCAGTATAGAGTAGTTACTCCATATTATGTTTAAGTATCTTTTCTAAATAAAAAAATAGAAAGGTAAATACCTATTGCTATAAATACTGCTCCTATGATATGAAACATTTGTAGTTTTTCTCCTAAAAAAATAAAAGCTAAAATAGAACCAAATAAAGGCATCAGGTGTACAAACTGTCCAGTTTTACTAGCACCAATTTTTTCTACACCATTTGTCCAAAATATATATGAAAGTATAGAGGAAAATAAAGAGATGTATATAAAAAAGTACCAATAGTGTTGAACATGGGCTATTTGACTTTCCATAGTATAACCTTGATAGAGATAAATAGGAAGTAAAAATAAAAAACCTACATACATATTTGCAACAAATAGTTCAGAATTTTTATACCCTTTTGGTTTAAATTTTAGTAATACAGAGTATAAAGCCCATATAAAAGCACAAAACATAATCCAAAAATCTCCATCATGAAACTCCAATGAGGTAAGACTCTCAAAATTACCTTTTAAAATAAGAAAAGATACTCCAAAAGTGGATATAAGTATACCTAGTATTTGGATTTTATTGATATTTGTTTTTAAAATGATACTTGAAAGAATGATGATGATAAGAGGAGTACTTGAGTTTATCAAAAGTGCATTTGTGGCTAGAGTTGATTGTAATGCTAAGTAGAGAACAGTATTATAAAGAGATACACTTAATATGGCTAAGATAGACACTACTATAAAGTTCGATTTTATAAGTTCAATTATTTTTTTGATATCTATAAAGAATAGACTAGGCAGTAAAAATATAGCTACAAAAAACCATCTAAAAAAAGCTAACTCTATAGGTGATATATCATCTTTGATAAACCTTCCAAGTACAAAATTTCCTGACCAAAATAAAACACAAAGTGTTACTAGTATGTATGTAGTATATTTTTTCAAAGATCCCCTAATTAACGCGTAAATAAATTTTGTTCTAAATCTAAAAGCTTCTTTTTTGTTGATAGTCCGCCAGCGTAACCAGTAAGCTCTCCGTTTGTACCAATAATACGATGACATGGAACTATTATACTTATAGCGTTTGCGCCATTTGCATTTGCTACAGCTCTTACTGCTTTTTCGTTATGTATATCTTTTGAAAGTTGTAAATATGATGAGGTTGTACCATACGGTACTTTTATTAGTGCTTCCCATACACTTTTTTGAAAAGGAGTTCCTACTGTTAAAAGTGGTATATCAAACTCTTTTCGTGTCATATTAAAATATTCATCAAGTTGATTTATGGTTTTTTCTATTATATCAGAGTCTTTTTCTATAAATTCAGCATTAAGAGCTTTTAAAATCCTAGTATCTATAGAACTTCTCATTTTTCTATATCTCCAGTCGAGCATACAAAGCTTATTATCAAATGAAGCTATGCTAAGTTCCCCATATTTTGTTTTGTGATATTTTATATTTATTTGATTCATCTTCTTTTACTTTCGTCTGTATGTTAAGTGATATATTTTATATGAAAAGTCCTTACATTTAAGTGTAAAAAATGTATCTTTAAATATTTCACATTATTTTATGATAAACTTCCATCAACAAAAGAGGAGTTTATATGAAACCATTCCATTTTAAAAATCAGTTTACTTCACAGCTTTTACATGAAACAGTAAATCATCCAAATATACGTGTAGGAAAGTTTTCTTATTATTCAGGGTATCATCATAAGCATGATTTTGTAGAGTGTGTACGATACTTACATGATAAAAGAGATGATGTCGATAAACTTATCATTGGAAGTTACTGCTCTATTGGTTCTGGAGCTGTATTTATGATGGCTGGAAATCAAGGTCATAAAAAAGAATGGGTGAGTACTTTTCCTTTTTATTTTCAAGCAAATATTTTTAAAGATGCAAAAAATGGATTTGATAAAACCGGTGATACTGTGATAGGAAATGATGTTTGGATAGGAACAGAAGCTATGATTATGTCTGGAGTTACTATTGGTGATGGAGCCATTATTGCTGCACGAGCAGTTGTAACTAAAGATGTAGAACCATATTCTATAGTAGGTGGAAATCCTGGCGTTGTTATAAAATTTCGTTTTAATAAAAAAGAGATAGAACAATTACTTAGTATGAAATGGTGGAATTGGGATGAAGACAAAGTAAAAGAGGTTATGCCTTTTATCTGTAGTCCATCTATCGATAAACTATGGAATTATTGGACCGAAAATAAAAAAGATTTAGTTTAATTACTTTTTATATTTCTCTTTAAAAAATGGTGGCATGATATTGATAGTAAACGGATATTGTTCTAACATTTGAATCATTACATCATATACTACAGTTGCATCTTCTGTTGCATATTTAATCTGTCCTATAGTTAACTCACTATTTTCCCAGTTTGATCTTGACATATTTTTAGATTTTTGTAAATTTTCATCTAAAATTATTGAAGCAGCTTTTTTTGCTCCTATTTGATTTTTGGGTGAAAACTTTTTAAATACTGTCTCCATATCGATAGTCGATTTGAGTCTTAACTTAAATTGTTTAAAAAGTGCCTCATTATCACCTTTTAGTCCTGTTCCGATTTTGATTATATTATTATTTTCTAGAAGTTTGATAAGGGGTTGTAAATTTTCTATTTGTTTTGTTTGAATAAGATAACATTTAGACTTTGTCGCTAACTGTACAAGTGAAATACCATTTGATGCTTGTCCTTTTTTAAATGTTGGTTTTTGTTCTGTATCAAAACCGATAAAGGGTGTTTGTTCGATTGATTTCATTGCATTATCTAATTGTTCTTCAGTGTTGATAATTTCAATAGTTCTATTTCCCATAGTATATGAAGATTGTAATTCACTATCTATAGTACCTGCATTATCAATTAAGTCAAATAAACGTATCATTGATTTTAAAGACGATGAAGCAGTTTCCATAATACTTTCCATTGTTTCTTCCACCTTATTTTCAAAATCATCTTCGCAAAAATTACGTATGAGGTTTAGTCTATCTTGATTGGCAATTACATTTAATATTTTGATTTGAGACCCTTAGTCACTTGCATGATTTTTTTAAGGAATCATTGTAACATAAAGAACTGATATAGTTGCTAGCTAGATTGTATTAATTCTAGCTTTTTACTACGAGTGAGTTTTTTTATAGCATATTCTCTTTTTGATGCTGTACTTCTATTTTCGGATGTTTCACTATATACTAGATTTACAGGGCGTCTAGCTTTTGTGTATTTTGCACCTTTTGCGCTATTGTTATGTTCTTCTATTCTTTTTTCTATATCTGTAGTAATACCAGTATATAAACTGCCATCACTACACTCTAAAATATAAACAAAATACGACATACTTCTCTCCCCTATTTTCTACTAACTAGTATTCCACCTAAAGCAATAAGACCTATACCTAAGAATGTTAGCATATCAGGAATGCTATCTCCTAACATAACTCCAAATCCAACAGCAAAAGGGATACTAGAATAGCCTATTACTCCTATGATACTAGCTTTACTGAGACTATATGCACGAGTTAGAAACCATTGTGATACGGTAGATAAAAGAGCCATTAAAGCTATAAGTGACCAAACAAAAAAACCTGTATGTATTTTAAAATCAGCATAAGGTGTAAATAGAAAAATTAATAATGGAAGAATTGTTCCAACTCCCATAAATGAAAGCATAATAACTCTAGCATCATAAATATCTTTTATTTTTTTGATAGTTGTGTATGCAGCGGCTGCAAAAAATCCACCTAAAATAGCTAAAATATGATCTGTTGAAATCACAAGGTCAAAAGGTTGTATTACAAAGAAAATTCCAATAAATCCTATGATAAGAGCAAAAATAGTGTTAATAGAGATAGACTCTTTCATGAGATAATATGCAAGTATAGTTACGAAAAAAGGAGATGTTTTATTCAAAATGACTGCTTCACCTAAAGGAATATTAGCAATAGTATAAAAGTAAAATACCATAGCAATAGTTCCGAATAATCCTCGTAAGATTAATAGATGTGATTTTGAAATATTAAAAGATATAGAAAGTTGTACTTTTTTGAAACTATATAAAATCATAAATACACCCAATAGATTTCTATAAAAAACTATTTCAATAGGATCCATAGTATCTGATAGTACTTTTGCAACTGCACCACTAAGTGAACCTAACATAGCACTAACCAGCATGAAAAAAATACCTTTGTCTATAAGTTTTACGTTTGATACTAGTTTATTATTATTTGACATTGAGTTCCTTTTTGCGCATTGTAGTAAAGATTTATAAAAAAAGGATTGAATTATAAAAAATAAGGGAAAAAAAAGCAAAAGCACACCTGACTTTATGTATTATGCCCAAAATTTAATTTCAGGGAATATAGTGTCAGTACAATATGCAAAATACGAAGATATAGATAAAAATCAACTTCAAGTTGATATAGAAAAGATAAAAGACTCGATTGGTGTTGCAACACAAGAAGATTTTCAACATTTATTAAAACTTGAAAGATGGGGACGAATCGCTACTTTTAGTGGATATTTTATTATACTACTTATCAGCTTTTTAGAAATCACTTCTTATGCTTTAGGTAGTGTTGGATTTTGGAGTTTAGCTGTAGTTGCTGCCTCTCTTTTAAGTGTTGGAAATGTATCAAGATGGGCAAATGTAGCACACCCTATTCTTCATGGTGCTTATGATAGGGTGCCAAATGTACCTAAGCGGTATACTAAGTCTGGCTTTTCAAAGAAGAGTAGAAGATTTTTGGATTGGTTGGATTGGATTAAACCAGAAGCATGGATATATGAACATAATATAATGCATCATTACCATTTAGGTGAAGATGATGATCCTGATAATGTAGAAAACAACTTACAGTGGCTTATTAAGTCAAAAACACCTATGTGGATTAGATATTTATTTGTTTATGCTTTTGCAGGGACTTGGAAGTTTACTTATTATGCTCCTAATACTCTTAGAATTTTAGAAAATAAAAAACGTAGAAAATTAAAAATACCATTAGTATCAAGCTATGATGTAAGTCCTTTTAAAAGAAATGGAGCTATATTATGGAAAGAGTATATCCTTCCATATTTTTCTGTACGATTTATACTTATTCCTTTCTTATTTTTACCATTAGGAATGGATGCTGTTTTAAATGCTTTTATTATTACTCTTATAGCTGAATACATAGCTAACTTACATTCTTTTTTAGTGATTGTTCCAAATCATTCAGCAGGTGATATATATAGATTTGATACTCCTCATAAATCACAAGGTGAGTTTTATTTACGTCAAATTATGGGAAGTGTAAACTACAGCACGGGTACAGATTTAGTTGATTTTTCACAAGGGTGGTTAAACTACCAAATAGAACATCATTTATTTCCAAACTTACCATTAAGTCAATACCAAAAAATGCAACCTCTGATTAAACAATTATGTGCTGACCATAATTTAGAATATAGACAAGAAAATGTTTTTAAAAGAATGAAAATGACTGTAGAGCTTATGGTAGGAAAAACAAAGCTTCTAAAAGTAAAAAGTATATAAAAACCTAAAAAAGGTTTTTATATAATAGGTCTATTGTATCTAATATAGTATAGAGAAGGTAAGGCTAACCCAAATCCAATAGCACCCAAAACAATAATAGTTTTTAATCCATTATCAATAAAAAGAGTTATAAGCTCTATACTCACTCCATGTACATTCATACTAATAAGATTTATAATTGTCTCAAAAGCATAAGTACCAGGTAGTAAAGGAATAATAGAAGCAATAGTATACACAGGACGTGGAACGATATACTTTCTAGACCAATATAAAGTAACCATACCCACAATAGTAGCAGCAATAAATGTCGATAACTCTAATGCTAACCCTGCATCAAGTAATAGCATTCGTGATATATATGCTATCGCTCCACCAAATGCACAAAATATTAAAGTGTCTTTTGGTACATTAAAAACCATCCCAAACCCAACAGCTGGAATAGCTGAAAATATAATTGATAAAACATATGTCATAGTTACTGTAAAGATTTCCATTAAAACTTCCATACTACCATCCTTTCAAGTTTAAAACTACAAAAGCTAAAGTAATACCAATAGCAGTAGAAACAGTAAGCATAACTGCTTGCATCCATCTACCCCATCCCATAGCAAGGTATCCTTTTACAGCATCAAGAACAGAGTTTATAAATGGAAAACCAGGAGCAAGTAGTATTACACTAGAAGACAATACTATATTGGGAGTAGAGCTTAGCTCATATATCTGTGATAGAGCAGCAATGAGTGTTGCTACAAAGGCTGTAACCATAAAGGTGATGATGAGTGCAAACTTTCTTTTTGCTAATTCTTGTCTAGTTATCATAGCAATGGCTGATGCTAAAAAGGTTATTCCCAAACCTTGCCAGTCTGAATTGTTTAAATAAGCAAATGAAGCACATGATAAACCAACCATGAAAACAACTAACCATCTATTATAGTAATTTGGTTTGATATTTTTTAAAGTTTCTATTACATAGTTTATGTTGTATTTATGTTTTTCTACAGAGTAGCACATCTTTTGTATATCACAAACTATAGACATGTTTATAGGTTTGTGGTGAGCCATTCTTGTTGTTGTAACGGATTGGGTTTTACTATTAGCTAGAGTACTAAGGACAATAGCCGAAGGAATCAAAGACATTTCAACTGAGTCTACACCCAAAGCCTTCCCTAGTCTATTTGCAGTAAGTTCTATAAGTTTACTCTCTGCACCAAATTCAAGCATAAGTACAGATGCTTTAATGATTGTTTTTGTGATTTTGTGTTGTTCTTCGTATGATAGCTGTTCTTGCATACTTAATAATCCAATGAAATATTAGTTAATAATTGCATCGGTATTCCTTTTTATTAAATTTTTGAAATTATATCGTAAAGAGATGATATGTCTATGACCTTATTTTAAATATTTTATACAATTTAAGAATTAAAGCATATAATAGCCTATGCATAAAAAACTAACAAAATATATAGAATCATACGATATGATAAAAGAAACTAATACATACGATCTTATCCCAAATGGAGGAATGATAGTACTAATAAACAACAAGTCTAACTATAGTGTAACTATAGAAGATATCTCTTATGAGATAAAAGAGTATCAAAGCATACTTATAAATGCTTATACTAAGTCTCTAGAGCTAAAATCTAAAGAAAACATAAACATGGTAGCTGTAAGATTTAAAGGTGCAGGAGCATCGTTCTTTTACGAAAAATATATGGATGAACTAATGTATAATCCAAATGAACCTATTTATATAGAAAATAATGATGAGGTAGAAAAATTAGACCCCTATTTTCTAAATCGTTTAAAAGTAGGAACATTGCCTTTTAATATCATGAAAATAATAGATTTATTAGATGTTCAAGGAAGTGACTTCAATATTGATGAGGTGTTAAGGCTGGCAAATGTACCTAGAAGAATTCTGGATAAAACATTTAGACTAAGAGCTGGTATGAGTTTTAAAAACTATGCTGGGATTAAAGAGCTTAGTAGTCCTGTATAGCTTTAAGTATTTTAGTTTATTCAAAATATATAATTAATATCCCTCTATTTTTCTTATTCAAAGTGTTAATTACATTTAGATAGTTTATAATCATTAAGAGTTATAACTATCTATTTTAAAGCCTATAATTCATTCTTTAAATATCAAAAAACTATACAATACATAAATAAGATATATCTCCAAATGACTCCTAACATTTTCTTAACAAAAATATTGTATTATTATGAAAAGGAATGTATATGAAAGTTTTATTATTAGAAGATGACTTAGCTTTAAACGATATAGTAAGTGAACATTTAGAAGATATGGGTTTTGATGTAACTGTTGCTTTTTCTGGTGATGAAGCGTTAGATTATCTTATAGATGAGAAGTATGACTTAGCACTTTTAGATATAAATACACCAAATATGAGTGGACTTGAAGTATTAAAAACTATACGAGAATATAAAAACAATACTCCTATTATTATGATAACCGCTTATCAAGATACAAAACATTTAAAAATAGCGTTCGAAAATGGTGGAGATGATTATATTAAAAAACCATTCGACTTAGAAGAATTAAATCAACGTATAAATAAAATATGTAGACATTTTGCTATTGGACAAACAGAAGAAATTATAATAAAAGAGAATATAAAATTTATTCCTAATGATAAAACTTTACTTATCGATGAAAAGTCTGTAAAAATTGCACAAAAAGAGAGTGATATGTTAAAGTATTTTTGTACACATGCAAATAGAGTTATATCAACAGATGAATTTTTACAAAATATTTGGACTTATGAAGTGATGCCAAATGAAGCAACGATACGAGTATATATAAAAACATTAAGAGAACTAATAGGAAAAGATGTGATTACGACACATCGTGGTATTGGTTATAAAATTGAGTTAAGAGTATAAATGAAAGGATAGTTTTGAATAAAAATGAAAAAAAAGCACTTTTTAGCTTTCTTGCTATTTATGTAGGGTCATCTGTTTTCTTTCTAACGATGTCTTTATATATTTACTATAATAAAGAGTTAAAAACAGTAGATAAACAATGCTCTATGGAGATGATAAGTGTAGCCCATCAATTACGAGGTGATATTTTAAATGCATATACAAATGGTACTTCTTATATTCCACATGAATTACCAAATAAGCTTCTAAAGTTTGCTTTGGTTGATTATGATAATAATCTGATCTTTTCTCAACTCTCAACTAAAGATATTCTATTTAAACGTGAATTATATGAAACTCAAAAAAGTATTTTTCACATATTAGAACTGAAGAAACAAGAAATACCTATAAAATATATCATAATCGAAACCAAGCAAGGCACTTTAGATAAAGTAGAATTAAAAAATATGATATTGTTGATTATTATTGTTGGCGCTATTATAATTACTTTTGTAGGGTATTTATTGAGTAATTTATTATTAAGACCAGTAAGAGAAAAAATATCTCATATGGATAGATTTATAAAAGATAGTGCACATGAGCTCAATACCCCTATTTCGGTTCTTCGTACAAGTGTTTCTATGTTGAAAAAAGGTAAAAATGAAGAGAAAATGCTACGATATATCAATAGTAGTACAAAACAAATTTCCGAAGCGTATAATGATCTGCACTTTGCAGTTTTTGATGATATTCAAGATTCATTAAATGTATCTTTTGATTTAAAAGAGTTGTGTCACGAAAGTATTGATTTTTTTGAGGATATAGCACTGGTAAAAAAAGTGAGTATAGAATCTAAAATAGATAGCTTAAATATCTTTATGGATAAAAATAAAGCACAAAAACTAATCAATAATCTTATTTCAAATGCTATTAAATATAGTAAAAAAGGCGGTGTTATAAATATTTCCTTAAAAGACTCTGTATTTACTATAGAGGATCATGGTATTGGTATTTCTCAAGAAGAACAAGAACTAATATTTAAAAGATATGAAAGAGGAACAAATAATGAAGGTGGATTAGGTATTGGATTGGATATTGTCAATAATATCTCGAAAGAGTATGATATCTCAGTAAAACTAGAATCTAAACTAAATTCTGGTTCTACTTTTATTTTAAATTTAAATAATGTACATCAAGCTTAGCTATTTAGCTAAGGCTTGAAATAAACTTCTACTTTGGTCATTTACCCCATTTACAAAAAGTGTAGGTGTACCTTGTACCATTACATCTTCTCCCATTTTTACATCAGTTGATAATTCATTCATTACATTTTTACTATCTAGTTCAGCTTGTGTGATATTAGTATTAAATGTTTTATTAAATCCATCTAATATAATTTTTGCATCAGTATCTTTTGCCGTAAAGTATTTACTAAAATTTGTTGCATATACTTTTAATTCTATATCTTTTATACCTTTTTCTTTAGCCACAACCATCGCCCTACTTACTATATCAGCAGCTGGATGTATACTTAATAGAGGAAAATGATAATAATATAAAGCAATATCTTTTGATTTGTCATTTGCTATCTTAATAATCATTGGTAATGAATTTTGACAAGCAGGACATAAAGGATCTGAAAAAACAACTACTTTATTTTTTGCATTTTCATTACCAGCTATAAAGTGACTTTTTTTATAATAAGCATCGGTAACTTGTGGCATCAACACATCTTTAAAACTTTGTGATGTTTTCATATCAATAAGTTCCATTGTAAATGCATCCCCATTTGTAAAAAGCATATTATCTCCTGAAACGAGACCTCTTCCTGGAACATCCGCTTGAATTTTTAGTACATATCCATACCAACCTTTAATCGAAAGTGCTTTTTTTGTTGTGATATCAATACCCTTTAATGTGATATTTGGATTTTGACTTAATCTGTTTGTTTCAAAATCAATAATCTTTTTATCTATCTCAGCAGTTGCGAATAATGTAGAACTTAAAACGAAAGAAGCTACCCCTAAACTTAATAATTTCATATATTTTTCCTTTTATAAATAGTATATATTTTTATTTGTATCAAAAAATTGTTTGTAATACGACAGATAGTATTTTAGCATTGTCTTTATTATATTTTGACAATTTGCACGACACAAACTATACAAAAATAATGTGTAGTGAATGTAAAGTATAAAACATGTTATCTTAAGAATATTTATATTAATATTCGTTCATCAAAATATTTAAATATAAATACTAAATAAGGCGCTTTTTGACACTAGAACAAAAACTTCAAAATCTTCCCTCATCTGCTGGTATATATCAATACTTTGATAAAAATGGAAAACTACTTTATGTTGGAAAAGCAAAGGTTCTTAAAAATCGTGTAAAAAGCTATTTTAAATTCACCCCTAGATTACAACCTTCCCCTAAACTCTCAGATAGAATATTTAAAATGATTTCTGAAGTTGATAATATGCATTATATAGTAGTCGATACAGAAAACGATGCTCTTATCTTAGAGAACTCTCTTATTAAACAACTCAAACCAAAGTACAATATCTTATTAAGAGATGATAAAACATATCCTTATATCTATATGGATTCAAATGATGATTTTCCACGGCTTGATATTACTCGTAAAGTTATCAAAAGTAAAAGCATAAAGTACTTTGGACCTTTTAGTACAGGTTCTAAAGATTTACTTGATAGTATTTATGAGATAGTGCCACTAGTACAAAAAAAGTCATGTATCAAAGGTGGTAAAGCATGTATGTTTTATCAAATACAAAAATGTTTAGCACCATGTGAAGGCAAAGTAACTAAGCTTGAGTATCAAAAACACTTAGAAGATGCTTTGTATTATCTTAATAATAAATCTAAGATTATTGAAAAACTTACGATTAAGATGGAAGAGTATAGTGCACAGTTCAGGTTTGAAGATGCTATGAAAATGAGAGATAGAATTCAAACTATATCAAAATCACAAATCAAATCTACTCTAGATTTTGCTAAAGATGAAGATCTTGATCTTTTTGCAGTAGAGCAGGATATGGATAAAGCTGTAATAGTAAAGATGTTTATACGTTCAGGTAAACTGATATCAAGTACACATAACTATGTAAATACGACAGAAATTACTTCAAAAGAAGATATCTATAAAACTGCAATAGTGAATTATTATGGGGAAGATTTACCTTCTATACCATCTACAGTTTTAGTTTCTGATGAGATAGAAAATAGTGAAGAACTAGAAAGCTTTATCTCTTCAAAATACAATAAAAAAGTATCTGTAATCTATCCCCAAATAGGACTAAAAAAACAGCTTACACAAACAGCCTTAAATAACTGTGTAGAGCTTTTAAAGATAAATAAGACTACTACAGATAGAAGTAACTATATAGCAATTAAAGAGCTATTTAAGTTAGACAAAATACCCACTCGATTTGAAGCTTATGATAATTCTCAAATGATGGGACAAGCTAAGGTTGGAGCTATGATTGTATGGGATCAAGATAAGTTTTATAAAGAGGATTATCGCTTATACAATTTAGATGCAAATGATGAGTATGGTCAAATGCGAGAAATGTTAACACGAAGAGTTGAAAAATTTAAAGAAAATCCTCCTCCTGATTTATGGGTAATTGATGGAGGTCAAACCCTTTTAAATTTAGCTTATAATATCGTTCAAAGTGTTGGAGTAAATCTTGATATTATTGCCATTGCTAAAGAAAAACTTGATGCAAAAGCACATCGTGCAAAAGGTGCAGCAAAAGATATTTTATACACAAAAGATGAAGTCTTTAGATTAGAGACTTCAGATAAAAGACTACAGTTTTGTCAGAGACTTAGAGATGAGTCACACAGATCTGCAATCACTTTTCATAAAAAACAAAAAAGAAAAGAAGATAAACAAATCTCATTATTAAACATAAAAGGTATCGGTGAAGCGAAAGTGAAAAAGCTTTTAAATTACTTTGGTACTTTTGAAGAGATTAAAAATGCAGAATTATCAGAACTTTCACAAGTATTGAATGAAAAAGATAGTGAATTAATCATCCAATACCTTAGATAAGGGATTTGTGTTTATTCACATAACTTTACGAGTTATTCACATTGAATTCACATATCAATTCATACCTTAAACTAGTATAAACAAGTTATTCCTATTTAGGAAATAAATCTGTTTTTGTGTAATATAAGAGATAATAATAATAGTCTATAAATGCCTTATATATAGGCTTTATAGACTTTTTTATTTATTTTTAATCTAATTCTAAGAAACAACTTCTAGAAAAAAATATCAATTTAAATCCCTTATTTAAAGGCTTTGTTTTAAGTTATAATTTTTTGGATGTGACAAACTTTTTTTTATGAAATTTATAGTAAAATATTTCTAATTTAATATTCACACAAGGTTATCAATGCTTAAAATGTTTTTTATCGTTTTCACTTTTTTTATAAACAGTTTATTTGCTACTTATTTAAGCGATGCAAAGAAAGCTCTTACTAATGGTAAAATAAATAAAGCGATTAAGCTCTATAAATCTTCTGCACGAGAAGGTAGTGACGAAGCAAATTTTGAATTGGGAAAGATTTATTATCTAAAAGAATATAATAATAGAGATTTATCTATAGCATACAATTATTTTAAAAAAGCTTCAGATTATGGACATGTAAAAGCAAGATATAATCTTGCCGTGATACTTGGACAAAGTAAGTTTAAAAAACATAGCTATAAGGATTCTTACGAGCTTTTTTATTCATTAGCTAAACAAGACTATGCAAATGCTCAATATAAGGTAGGAATCTACTTATTATACGGTATAGGTGTGGAAAAAGATTATACTATGGCACGAGCTTGGTTAGAAAGAGCATATTTTGAAAATAAGTATGCTATTGCTAGTTGTGGTATCGCTTCTATTTATGCAAATGGATTAGGTGTGATTCAAAATCTTGGAAGAGCAAGGAAATTTTCTGAGAATCACATAACTAAATATTCTTTGTGTAAAAAAGTTTTTTATGATTTTAAGTTACACAAACAAAAGTACAATGAAGATAAAGGTTTTAAATATGGATATTATAAATAATTAAAGGTGTCGTACACTCATTGTTTGAATATTCATATTTTTTTCTATTACATTTTTAGCTATTTTAATTTGCATAGGTGTTGCCTCTTTACATTCGTTAAAAAATAGTAAGCTCGTTTTTGTATCTCCTGCTAAATCAGATGTACCTATGATGTCATTTGCCATAATGTAATCGTTGTCTGTATCTATATCTGGCCAAAATATTATTATTGTATTATGTGCATCCGTTTTTACTATTATCTTTTGAATTTTACTATTTCTTATGGGTAAGTTATAGTGCTCATCTATGAGCTTTTTAGCTTGATTTATCGCTTCTTCTCTAGATGCGAATAACTCATTTTTTTTGAAGTTAAACTGATAACCTTCAGGATCTAGAATTGTTGATTGGTATTTATAAATTTTTTTTGTATTTACATCAGAGATAAACTTATCGGGTGTTAGATGAACTGAGATATGATTTTTTTTATATGTAAGGTTTGTTGTAAAATATATCTCTTTATCTATAAAGTCTTCAAGTGTTCTTTCTTTGTCAAGTATTTTATATTTTAATTCTTTTTCAAGTATTTGAATAATAGATTCCTTAGAACCTTTTACGTAAAAAGAGAAATTTTTGTCGCTCTCTTCTAACTCTTCAAAAATAAATGTAGATATATCTTCTTCTATGTTTTCAATAGTTGTAAGGATGGGCTCATCTTGCCCTTCTCTGTCAATAAATAAAGCATTTACAGGTACAGTTTTTACTTTTAAGGCTTGAAGTATTTGAAAAGCAGTTAGCTTATTTATAGGTCTATTGATATATTTTTTATTAAGCACATCATTGTTTAGTAGCTTGTTTTTTGCTATTTGGATGAATTCTTTTTCATCTATAACTCTATAGTGTCCATTTTGTAAATATAGTTTAAATGCATTTGTCACTGAAAAACCTTTGAAATATTTTTTAAATTATAACATCTTTTTTTATTGGATAGTTTAAAGTAATAATTAATAGAGATACTTATACTACTCTATAAGAAAATATTTTGAAGGAGTACACAAGAATAAAAGGGCATAATTTATTTAACAAGTTTATATAAGGAGTTATAATGAAAACTTTATTTATGCTTAGCGCACTATTACTTACTCAAAGTATATTTGCAGAGTCAAAGTATGTCCGAGAAAATAATATTATTTATGATAAAGATTTAAAACTTTATTGGCAAGATAATATTCAAGTTTCGCATACAAAATTGACCTTAGAAAATTCTATTTTATATTGTAAAAATCTAAAATTGGGTGAGTTTACCAATTGGCGATTACCAACATATGAAGAACTATTAAGTATCGGTAATTACGAAGTATATAAACCGACAATTAATGAATCTTTTAAAAATAATGCTTCTGGGCACTTTTGGTCTATTATTTACAAGCGAGTTGCTTATGGAAAAGCATGGACTCCCAAAAATGACTTTTATGTAAAACGAATATATTTTAGTGATGGATACTCTTACGATAATGATCGAACAGGTAAAGCCTATATTCGATGTACAAGAGAAGATAAAAAAATTTAAATATATTTATTTTGGAAGCGTTATCGTGAATTCTGCACCTAAGTACTGACAACTTTTATATTCAAAGGTTTTATTTTCTGCTGTAATTGTTCCATTCATTCCATCTGTGATAAATTTATATGTTATATTAAGGCCCAGTCCTGTTCCTTGTGATTTATGTTTTGTAGTAAAATATGGTTCAAATATCTTTGATATAATATCTTCTTGAATACCTTTTGCATTATCCCTAAATTTTATAATTGTATTCTTTTCCTCATCATAATATGCATTGATAAAGATAAGTCTGTTTTCTTTAGTATATTCTTTTAGTGCATCTTTAGCATTATTAAAAATATTAATAAAACACTGAATGAGTTCATTTTCATAACCATTTACTTGTATGCTTTTTTGAATATCTAAAACGATTTCAATTTCGTGAGTTTTAGATGAGCCTTCTACTAAGTGAAGAAATGACTGAATATTATCTTCTAGTGAAAATACTTTTTTAATTCTATCTCCTTTTATGAAGTTTTAAAATCATCTATAGTTTTTGATAGATATTGGGCATTTTGATTGATTGCTTTACATGTAGATTTAAATTGCTCATCACTTAATAAATCAAACTCTTTTTGTGCAAGCATTCCTGTCGCACCAGTTGATATTATAGAAAGAGGTTGTCTCCATTGATGAGCAATATTACCTATCATCTCACCCATCGATGCCATCTTTGATTGTTCAGATAACATTCTATCTTTCTCTTTTGCTTTATTTTTATAATTCTCAAACCTATTTTGTATAGCATATGATAACAATAATGAAGAGACAATAATAATAGTCATAAACATAATAAATATGATAATAATAGTATTAAATTGTTCTTTCTGCTCCTTTATAAGTTCTATCTCCTTGTCTTGAATAAGCTTTTTCATATCATCAGTATAAAAACCAGTACCAATAACCCAATCCCAATCTTTGAAGTGTACTACATAAGAAATTTTGTTTTTTTCTTCTTTAGATGAGTATTTTTTAAAGGTATACTCTACAAAATTATTTTCCTTATTATATGCTGCATCCATCAATTTTTTCACCACAGATATTCCATTTTTATCTTTAATATCTAATCTATTTTGTCCTCGTTCTTTTTTGTCTAGATGGGTAAGTGTTGTTGCATTTTTATCTAAAATAAATACATAACCATCTTTATCATATCTATATGTAGAAATTCTTTCTGTTATTGAAGATTTGATAATCTCTTCAAAATCTTCCACATACTCGCCTGTCCCTATAAACCAATCTAATGGTTCAAAGTATTTATTGTATCCGATTTTTTCATATTGTTTGCTCTTATCACTTGGCTTATGATACCACCATGTTAAAAACCCTTCTTTATCTTTTCTCATTTGCTTTATAATCTCTCTCGTAATATATATACCTTTGCTATCTTTAAAGTTATAAAAATTCTGACCCTCAAGTTTTCTATCTACTGGTAAGAGTATACATTCGTAATTAAGAGAATATATAAAAAAGTATCCTCTTTCATTGTTAAAGCGTATATTTACAAGAGCATTTTGGATAAGTTCTTTAATTTCTTGTTTTGATTTACTCGCTTTGTATTTTTCATAGATAGTTGTAGCTACAGTATGGGCCATATTAACTTTTTCTTTGACATTAACTTTTAGCTTTTCTCTTGTTAGTTTTTTCTCGTTGACAATATTTTTATGTATTTTGT
>JAONGR010000016.1 GCA_028375605.1 Arcobacteraceae bacterium | reverse complement strand
ATGTTGATAAATAAATTTAAAGAAAACTAATTTTTGTATAAAAAATATACAATTTGTATGTGTAATTATCTCTAAAATATGTCATAATTTTCCATCAAAAATAAAAAGGAAATTAAATGGAAAATTTTACAGATGTAAAATATATTTTAGATGGATTCCTGTTTGTATTCGCAGGAATTTTAGTTATGTGGATGGCAGCAGGGTTTGCTATGTTAGAGGCTGGTCTTACTAGATCAAAAAATAATGCTACGGTATTAACAAAAAATGTTGCATTATTTGCAGTATCTTGTGTTATGTTTTACTTTATTGGATTTAACGGTATGTATGGTGACGGTAATGCTTTTATTGGAAGCTTATCAATGTTAGATGAAACAACTGCTCCAGATGCTGCTTACCCAGTAATGGCAGACTTTTTCTTCCAAGTAGTATTTGTTGCAACTGCAGCTTCAGTTATCTCTGGAACAATTGCTGAAAGAATGAAACTTTGGCCTTTCTTAATCTTTGTTGCTGTTTTAAGTGGTTTAATTTATCCAATTCAAGGTCACTGGACATGGGGTGGAAGTTTAACTGGTGAAGGTGCATTAATCGAAGGTTTCTCTGATTTTGCTGGATCTACAATTGTTCATAGTGTTGGTGGATGGGCTGCTTTAGCTGGTGTTCTTATTCTTGGTGCTAGAAAAGGTAAATATGGGAAAGATGGTAGAGTTAGACCAATTCCAGGTTCAAATCTTGCTTTAGCAACACTTGGTACATTTATTTTATGGATGGGTTGGTTTGGATTCAACGGTGGATCACAACTTGCACTAGGTAGTAAAGGTGATATCGATGCAATTGCTTCAGTAATTGCTACAACAAATATGGCTGCTTGTGCAGGTGCTATAACTGCTGCGTTATTTACACAGTTCTTATACAAAAAAGTTGATTTAACTATGGTATTAAATGGTGCTCTTGCTGGTCTTGTATCTGTAACTGCTGCTCCTGATGCTGGTATGTTATATGGATTTGGTGTTGGTATTGTTGGTGCTATCTTAGTTGTTCTTTCTGTTCCAATGTGGGATAAAATGAAAATTGATGATCCTGTTGGTGCTTTATCAGTGCATTTAGTTGCTGGTATCTGGGGTACATTAGCTGTTGGTTTATTTACAGCTTCAGGAACATTCATGGGTCAACTTAAAGGTGTAGTTGTTATTGGAGCATTTGTTTTCATAACATCGTTTATCGTTTGGAAAATACTTGATATGATTGTTGGTTTAAGAGTAAGTGAAGAGATTGAAATTGAAGGTCTTGATATTCATGAAACTGGTTTAGAATGTTATCCAGAATTCAAAAAAGCGTAAGGAGTAAATAATGAAAAAAATTGAAGCAATTATTAAACCGTTTAAATTAGAAGATGTTAAAGATGCCTTAGCTGAAGCTGGTATTACAGGTATGACTGTAACTGATGTAAAAGGTTACGGTAGACAACAAGGTCACTCTGAATTATACAGAGGGGCTGAATATATAGTTGATTTTTTAGCGAAAACTAAACTTGAATTAGCTGTAAATGATGAAGATGTTGATAATGTAATTAAAATTATTACAGATGCAGCAAGAACAGGAAAAATTGGTGATGGTAAAATTTTCGTTACACCAATTGATGAAATTGTAAGAATCAGAACAGGTGAAACAGGTTCAGAAGCTGTTTAATTAATCTAACGATTTATTACTTAAATTAAAATTCAAAACTCCTCAAGTTTAGACTTGGGGAGTTTTTTTATGTCCAAAAATAAACTTTAGGTATTATTATTTTATTAACAATATTATGATAATATATATCTATGAAAATAATAAATACAAAAGATACAAACTTTAATGAAGAGTTTGAAAATATATTAGGTCGTGCTAAAGTTGATATCAAAAAGGTATCTGGAATTGTTAATGGTATTATTGACGATATTGTAGAAAATGGAAATACAGCAGTAAAAGAACATGTTACAAAGTTTGATAACTGGGTACCTTCAAGTGATGCTGATCTGTTTATTGACGTATTGGATATGGAAAAAGCATATAATAATATTGATACTAAACTCAAAAAATCACTACACTTAGCGTATGATAGAATCAAAAAATATCATCAAAAACAACTTCCAAAATCATGGATGGATTACGAAGAAAATGGAACAATTTTAGGTCAAAAAGTAACTGCGGTAGATAGAGCTGGACTTTATATTCCTGGTGGAAAGGCCGCATATCCTAGTAGCTTACTTATGAATGCTATCCCTGCTATTGTTGCTGGTGTTGAGGAAATTGTTGTTTGTACTCCAACTCCAGATAATGAACCAAATGAATTACTTCTTGCTGCTTGTCACTTATGTGGTATTAAAACTGTAATGAAAGTTGGTGGTGCAAGTGCAATTGCAGCTATGGCGTACGGTACGCAAAACTTAAAAAAAGTTGATGTAATTACCGGTCCTGGTAATATTTTTGTTGCAACAGCAAAAAAACTTGTATTTGGTGAAGTAAATATTGATATGATAGCAGGTCCTAGTGAGATTGGTATTTTAGCAGATGTTACTGCGAAACCAAAATACTTAGCGATTGATTTACTTTCTCAAGCTGAACATGATGAGATGGCTAGTTCTATTATGATTACGACATCAGAAGATATTGCTAATGATACAAGTATCGAAGTTGATAACTATTTAAAAGTATTAAGTAGAAATGAAATTGCAAAAAAATCTATTGATGAACGAGGATGTATTATTGTATCTTCTTCAATGGATGAAGCGATTGAGCTTATGAATGAGATTGCTCCTGAACATTTAGAAGTGATGACAAAATCACCATTTGAATTATTACCACAAATTAAACACGCAGGTGCTATTTTCTTAGGTGAGAATACTCCTGAACCTATTGGTGATTATATTGCTGGTCCTAATCATACTTTACCTACAGGTGGAACTGCAAAATTTTACAGTCCGTTAAATGTAGAAGATTTTATGAAAAAAAGTAGTATCATAAGTTTTAGTCAAAATGCTATAAATGAGATAGGTGAAGAATGTGCTTTACTCGCTGATACAGAAGGTTTAACAGCACATGCTGAATCTGTTAGAGTGAGAATACAAAAATAAATATGTCTAAGTATGATGTACTCTTTGAAGATGAAGATGATATATTTGCGGGTTCTCCGAAATCAAAATTTTGGGATATCTTAAATACTGCTAATGATGAGTTAGTAAAAGATCAGATGGATTTGTTATTAGAAAAGTTTACAGTTATGGAAACAATTTTACTAGAGCAACATGGTGAAGATAAGTTAAGTCAAATTATTAGAGAGTATTCATTTGAAAATTCTAAAGAAGTTGAATTTAATAAAAAAAGTGCTTATTTAGAATTTACTGGTGAAGTTATTTCACGATTAGATAGTTAAGAATTAATAAAAGGTTTTAGAAAAAATATGGAAGAATTATCATTAGTTAAGAATCAAATAAAAAAATATGTAAAAGAGTGTGGAGATCAAAAAAGTATTGAACTTTTTGAGATGTTAGCGCAAGGTAAAATGTTACGATCAAAGCTTATTTTAAAAATTGCTGGTGTTAATGATGATTCTGTAAAGCTTTGTTCAGTCGTAGAGATGATTCATGCTGCGTCATTATTACATGATGATGTTATTGATGAAGCAGATACAAGACGTGGTAAACCTTCTATAAATGCTCTTTTTGATAATAAAACTTCTATAATGTTCGGAGATATTCTATATTCGAAAGCATTTACCGAATTATCTCAAATGGATAAGAAAGTCTCATATACTATTTCAAATGCCGTAACATTATTAAGTATTGGTGAGATGATTGATGTTGATTTAACAAATGATTTTAACACTTCTTATGATAAATATTTTGATATGATTTTCAAAAAAACTGCATCTTTGATCGAAGCTAGTGCAAAAGCTGCTGCAATCTTAGCTAATAAAGATGAAGTAGCTTTTGCTCTATATGGAAAAAACCTTGGACTTGCATTTCAGATGATTGATGATATTTTAGATATTACTCAAGATAGTAAAACTCTTGGAAAACCAGCAATGCTTGATTTTGTAGAAGGAAAAGTAACTATTCCTTATTTACTTTTACATGAAAGAATTGAAGATAAAGAAAAACTAAAATCATTGTATAAAAAACCTTTAAGTGCTGAAGAATCAGCATGGATAAAAGATGAAATGATTCAAAATAATGTTTTAATAGATAGTATCAGTCAAGCTCAAAAGCTTGGACTTGAAGCTGTTGAAGCTATTAAAATGGATGAGAGTGAAGATTTGAAAAATATTATGAATCAAATGATTCATAGAGAGTTTTAAAATTATGATTGAAAACTCTAAAACATATGATAAGTATTTTGTTGTAGATACCAACATAATTTTAGAGGACTTTTCAAATATAAGTAATCTAAGCCAAGAGGGTACAAATCTTATAATTTTACCCGAAATTGTACTTGATGAAATTGATAGTAAAAAAAGTGGTTTCGAAGAGATAAATTATCAAGCAAGACAATTTGCTAGATTTTTAGAAGATAGTACAATTAAAGCTTCTTATGAAGCTCAAAAACACCAAATAATTTCACTTGAAATAGGGCTGATTGATATACATATTATTTCCAAAAGTTCTTATGAAACTGATACCAAACAAATCTCATTAAATATCTCAAATGATAGAAAAATACTTGAAATCGCAAGTTTTACAAATAGATATTATCCTAAAACAATCGAATTTATTTCAAATGATATTATGGCACGAGTACGTGCTACTTCTTTAAACTTAGAGACAACATTTTTAAAAGGTGATGGAAAAGATGATATTGAAATAGAGTATGTCAAAGAGATTGATATAGAGTTTCAAGATTTAGAGAATATTGAAAATAAAAATATACTGGAATTAGATAAAGATTATTTACCAGAAAACTATTCATACTGTATGAATGTAAAAAATAGCGATCAAGTACTATTATGTGCAATTAAACATGGAAAAATTAATCCTCTTGATGAAACCATGTTAAGAGATCAAATTATTATACCATTAAATAAAGAGCAACTATTTTTTACAAATGCTATGCTTGACTTATATTATAATATTATTATTGTAGAAGCAAAAGCTGGTAGTGGTAAGACTCTTTTAGCTTTGAGCAGCGGTGTAAAACTTATCCGCCAGAAACATTATCAAAGAATCATATATATTAGAAATTCAATAGAATCACTAGATAAAGGTGAAGATGTAGGGTACTTACCCGGACTTGAAGAGAAATTTGCAATATATAATCATCCTCTAATGGATAGTTTGAAATATATGGCACGTAGTGAACATAAAAAGAAAAATACTCATAAAAAACAATATATTGCTCCAACTGAAGCAGAAATAGATGAAAGAGTATCTCAAACTATTGAGAACTACTCTATCGAAACTATGTGGGTAGGAGAGATGAGAGGTAGAACTTTAACTGAGGCTTTTATCATTGTAGATGAAACACAAAATATTTCTAATAAAACTATGCAGATGGTTTTAAGTAGAGTTGATAGTACTTGTAAAGTTGTTATTTTAGGTAGTAATAAACAAATCGATAACTTCTATGTAAATAAATATACAAACTCTTTAACTACACTTTTAAAATCTTCTATAAATAAAAGTGATTTAGTAAATCTATATGCACTAAAACTAAAAAAAGTTTTAAGAGGCCCTATAACTCAATGGGCAGAATCGATTTTTTAATTAGATTTGAATAGTTGGTTTTCTATAAATTAGCCCACCACATTCGTAAATACAATCCAAATGTAGAGGTATAACCAACTTCACTAGACACTAAATTTTTATCTTTATCATAAATAAGTGTCGTTGGAAATACTGTGATATTGAATTGTTTTGCATAACTATTATCGTAATCATTGATAACTTTAAAGTCTACATTGTTAGTTTTTAAATATTCTTTTATTTTCTCATCTGAACCACTTTGTGACGCTATTGTTAAAACGTTATAATCTTTAGAAACTCTTTGTATATTTGGGGCTTCTATTTTACACACAGGACACCATGTTGCCCAGAAATGTATCATAATTGGTTTATTGTTTAATGATATATTTGATAATGGTAACTTCTCATTATTTAAGTCTTGCGCTTGATAATAACTATATGCATTTAAAACTATAGTAATAATTAAAACACTTTTTATAATCTCTTTTAGGTAATATTTAAATTTATTCATAAAGAATTCTAGCTAAATTTTTCTATTTTATGAAATATTAGTTAAAAAAAATAAAATAATATCAAAGCAATAACATAGTATAATTAAAATGATATTTAGATAGTTTGGGAGTGTATAGCATTGGAATACCTAGTAATTAGTTTTACTCATAAGAATACAGATATAGCTACAAGAGAAAAAATAGCTTTTAATAACGACCTTGAGAAAGATGCTTTTCTAAAAAAAATTCTTTTAAATGATATAATAAATGAAGCTATTTTATTATCAACATGTAATCGAATAGAACTTGTAATAAGTACTCCTAATAGTAAAGAATCTGGAAAAATCGCAATATCAAATTTTGCACAACATTCATCTTTGGATTCTTCAGAGTTATTTCATAGAGCAGATATCTATGACAATGAAAGTGCAATACATCACATCTTTACTGTTGCTTCTTCATTAGACTCATTAGTTGTTGGTGAAACACAAATAGCAGGACAATTAAAAGATGCTTTTAAATTTTCGATAGACAAAGGTTATTCAGCACAGAAACTTTCTCGTGTAATTCATTTTTCTTTTAAATGTGCAGCAAAAGTAAGAAATGCAACACAACTTGGAAGTGGTTCTGTTTCAGTTGCTTCAACAGCTGTTGCTCAAGCTAAACAGCTTTATAAAGAACGAAATGATGTAAAAGCATTAGTTATAGGTGCAGGTGAAATGAGTGAATTAGCTTGTAGACATCTTTTAAAGTATGGCTTTGATGTTGTTATTTGTAGTAGAAATATGAAAAAAGCAAGAGTATTAGCACACTCTATAATTAGTGATGGAAATGGTGATGAGTATAAAGCTTCTCAAATCGAAGTTAGGTCTTATGATGAACTTGGATTATTATTGAATTCAATGGAACTGATGATAACAGCTACAAGTGCGCCATATCCTATTATTAAAGCAGAGATGTTAAATGAGATCGATTTTACACGAAATTGGTTTGATATAGCACTTCCTCGAGATATTGATAATATTACTTTTAAAGATGTAAATATCTATAGTGTAGATGATTTACAGTGTATTGTAGATGATAATATGGCACTTCGTGCAAGTAAAGCAAAAGAGGCTTATTCTATAGTTGGGTCGATGACTATGGAGTTTTATAATTGGTTAAATACCTTAAGTATAGAACCTATTATTAAAAATATTCATCTAAAAAGTGAAGAAATAATAGAAAAAAAATTACAAAATGCGATTAAAAAACATTTTATAAGAGCTGAAGATCAAGAAAATATAAAAAAATTATGTCAAACAGTGATGAGTGAATTTCTACATCATCCAACTACAAAATTAAAAAACCTATCAAATTCTCATGATGGAGATATATTTTTAGGAACGGCGCAAAGTCTTTTTGCACTCGAAGAAGAATAAAATATAATTTTTATTCTTCTATAAGTGATGAGAAGTTTTTCACTGTAAATAATTGTAAGTTTTCAGTTTTCTTAAGATTCTTTAACTCACTTGTATAACCTTTTTTAGAAAATAATACAAAAGTATCTACTTTTATTTCTACTTTTTCACATTTTTCTTTTAAATTTGTTAGTTCTGTCTTTTTGATTTTATTATTTGTAAATTTACAAGATCCAGCTATAGTTTTACCAGATTTAGTTTTTCCTAATAAATCTAGACTTAAATCATCATCCCAGTATCTTCCAAGTGTAAACATAAAATCATCGTTAGATATAACTTTTATATATTCATGAGCTAATTGTTCAAAAACTACATCTGCAAATTCTGCTTTATAGTTATTGTATTTTTTATGAAACTCTTCATAGTTTTTTTCTTTGATACCTTGAAATAATGGGGATATAAAAGCAAACCAAAATCGAACAATAGGAGCTGTAAATAATAATCTCTCAGATACTGTATATTGATCGTCAAGGTTTGATAACTTTTGCAAAGATTTTTCTAATTTGATTACTTTTAAACCACATAAATCATCAACTATTTCAATACCATTATCAAAGGAAATTGCTACTTTTTTAAAAGCAGAATTTGTTCTTCTATCCCCAATAGCAAGTGCTGTTAAAATTTTATTGTATTCTGGATCACCTTTAGTGATATCGCTTATAAAGTTTCTTAAATACTTATATCTTTTTAAAATATGTATCTCTATGAGCTTATCTATAGGAATAGATGTATCAATATCTACATCTAATCCACCAAAAATAGCGAAGTATTCTACCGCTTTTTCCATGCTAGTTATTTTGTTTCTTTTACAAAAATTACTAAATAGTGTTTGTATTGGTTCTTTAATTGAGATGATAATTTACCCTTTAATTATTTTAGTTTTGTATTATAACATTTTTATTTAAAAGCAATAAGGGTTTTTATAGTAAAATACATTTTAAAAATAATTATAAACAAAAGATAAGGCATCATAAAAATGAAATTTTCAAAACTATTTATTCCAACTACAAAAGAAACACCATCTGACGCTACTTTGCCATCACACCAGTTCCTTATTCGAGCAGGATTTATTAATCAACAAGGTAGTGGATTATATAACTATATGCCAATGGGTAAAATCGTTCTTGATAAAATAAGAAAAATAGTAAAAGAAGAGTTAGATGCAGCTGATTGTAGTGAAGTACAACTTGGTTTTGTAACACCTATTGAATTATGGGATAAGAGCGGAAGAGCTGAAAAGATGGGTAAAGAGTTACTTCGTATTAAAGATAGAAAAGATAATGATTTTGTTCTAAGTCCAACAAATGAAGAAGCAATTGTAGAGTTAGTGAAAAATAGAATTACTAGTTTTAAAGATTTACCAGTAAATCTTTATCAAATAAATACAAAATTTAGAGATGAAGCACGACCAAGATTTGGACTTATGAGAGGTAGAGAATTTTTAATGAAAGATGGTTATTCTTTTCATGAATCTGTTGAAGATATGCAAAGAGAATTTGCACATATGGAAGAAACATACAAAAAAATATTTACTAGACTTGGTCTTGATTTTAGAGTAGTTGAAGCGGATAGTGGTGCTATAGGTGGAACTGGAAGTAAAGAGTTTCATGTACTTGCTGACAGCGGAGAAGATACTATTATTGTATGTGACTCTTGTGAATATGGTGCAAACATTGAAACTATTTTTGAAGATGAAGATGTAGTAAATAGTTTAAATGATTTAACTTATGAAGAGTTACAAGAAAAAGCTGTTGGCAAAAAATGTTCTTGTGGTGGAGAATTATCATATACAAAAGGGATAGAAGCAGGTCATATTTTTCAACTAGGGAGTACTTATAGTGAAGCTCTAGATGCTAAATTTTTAGACTCAAATGGAAAATCTCAACCATTTCAAATGGGAACTTATGGTATCGGTGTGAGCCGAATTATGGCTGCTGTTATTGAACAAAGTCATGATGAAAGAGGGTGTATCTGGACGAAAGAAACTGCTCCTTTTATGATAGACATTATCGTATCAAGTGCAAAAAAAGAAGATGAATTAAATGCTGGTATGAAAATCTATGAAGAGTTAAAAGATAATGGTATCGAAGTGATGATTGATGATCGAAAAAAAGAAAGATTTGGTTTTAAAATGGGTGATTTTGAACTTATAGGTTTCCCTTATGCTATTGTTATTGGTAAAAAACTACAAGATGGATTAGTGGAACTCATAGACAGAAAAACTGGTGAAAAAACAGATGTCGCTTTAGATGATATATTGGATTTTGTAAAAAAACTGTAAACTTTTTAGAATAGATATAGACTGGATAAAAAATATACAATATAACTGTATTAATATGTATTAATTAAGCTATTGTAAATAATGGAAAATATAAATAATATAGATACATTATGGGTATTATTATGTAGTTTTTTAGTTTTTTTAATGCAACTCGGATTTTCTCTTATAGAAACTGGATCCGTAAGAGCTAAAAATACAATTAATGTTGCTATGAAAAACCTTATAGATTCAGTCTTTTGTATTGTATTTTTTTGGCTAATTGGATACGGTATAATGTTCGGATTTGATACTAATGGAATAATTGGAACCAATAGTTTTGCAATCGATGGTTCAAATTCAAATGAAAATACTTTTTTCTTCTTTCAAGCAATGTTTGCAGCAACTGCTGTAACGATAATCTCAGGTTCAGTAGCAGAAAGAATAAAATTCAATGGATATATTATAGTAGCTATTGTTGTTACATCTTTTATTTATCCACTATATGGGCATTGGGTGTGGTCAGATACTGGTTGGTTAAAAGAACTTGGATTTACAGACTTTGCTGGTTCTACCGTTGTTCATTCCATGGGTGCATGGATAGGTTTAATGGGGACTATTTTTTTAGGACCTAGATTAGGCAAATTTTCTAAAGGGAAGATACACTATTTTGCACCTAGCAATCACAATTTTATTGTTTTTGGTGCTTTTATATTACTCCTGGCTTGGTTTGGATTTAATGCTGGTAGCTCACTTGTTTTTAATGAAAACACTTCTTTAATACTTGTCAATACCCTTATAGGTGCTTCTTTTGGAGGTGTTGCTGGATGGGCTTTAACTCTATTTTCAAAAGAAAAGGTAGCTATTGAGACTTTTGCTTTTGGAATTATAGCTGGATTAGTAGGTATAACAGCAGGTTGTGATCAATATTCATTATATGAGTCAGCATTTGTTGGTTTCTTTGCTACAGTTATCATGTTTATAACGGATAGATATCTAACACATGTTTTAAAAATTGATGATCCTTTAAGTGCCGTAGCAATTCATGGATTTGCGGGTATATGGGGGACATTATGTGTTGGTTTTTTTGGAAGTTTGCCAAATGATTTAACTAGATTTGAATTTATTGCAGTACAAGGACTAGGTATAGTTGTGGCAATTATAACTGCTGTTGTATTAGGCTCAATTATGTTTTATATGTTACAAAAATTTAACCTATTAAGAGTAATAAAAAAACATGAAGTTTTAGGTTTAAATGTGAGTGAACATAATGCAAAACTACCTTGGGTTGATACTGTAGATAGTATTGTAAAGATTATGAAAACTGGAAACTTTACGAAAAAAATACATGTTGAAAGAGCGACAGAAGTTGGACTTGTTGCAAAGTTTTTTAATTATTTACTTGAAATTTTACAACAAGAGCAAGTTCGTTTGAAAATAAGTAATAGAATGTTAAAGCAAAAAAGTCAAATAGATCCATTGACACAAATTTTTAATAGAAGGGGATTATTAAATAAACTAGAAAATACAAATCCTTTTGAATCTCATCTTTCAATGATAGTTGTTGATATTGATAAATTTAAATTAATAAATGATAATTTTGGACACAATGTAGGGGATAGTGTATTAGTAGAACTTTCACAAATTTTAAAAACAAAAATAAGGGATAATGATATAGTTGCTAGATGGGGTGGAGAAGAATTTGTAATTATTTTATATACAAAGGATATTAACTTGGTTGAAAATGTTGCCGAAAAATTACGTGAATCTATCGAGAAATTTAATTTTGCAACAGTAAAAAAGGTTACTGCTTCTTTTGGTGTGAGTACTGCTCAGAATGAAGAAGAGTCTTTTGAAGACATTTTTGAAAAATCAGATAAAGCACTGTATCAGGCAAAATCACTCGGACGAAACAGAGTTTGTACTTGGTGAAAAAATTAATAAAAAATATTAAAGGATAATTATTATCCTTTAAGTTTATATATGTCATAATTTTACATAAACAAATCAAAGGATGTAAAATGAGACAGTACGAAACATATAAATGTAATGCCTGTGGTAATGAAGTAGAAATACAAAATGTTGGTGGTGGAGAACTTCACTGCTGTGGTCAGGCAATGGAGAATGCCACAGAAAACTTAACTCTTATAAATCTTATGAAATCTTTCGCTGGTGAATCTCAAGCTAGAAACAAATATGAATACTTTGCTAAAGTTGCTCAAAAAGAAGGTTATAGAGATATAGCTGAACACTTTCAAAGAGCAGCTAATAATGAAAAAGTGCATGCAAAATTAGAACTTTCTTTACATAATAGAATGGTAAGTGAAAGTGAAAATAATTTCGGAAATACTGCTGAAAACTTACAGTATGCTATAGACGGTGAAAGTTATGAAAATGTAACTATGTATCCCGACTTTGCTGCCATTGCAAAAGAAGAGGGTTATAGCGAAGCTGCTAGATTATTTACTGGTATTGGTAAAATCGAAATAGAACATGAAAATATGTTTAAAATGCTTTTAGAGAGACTTGAAGCTGGTGAAGAACATGTAAGTGAAGATAGTGAGGAAGCATGGATTTGTGAAGTGTGCGGTCATGTACACTATGGTAAAAAAGCTTTAAAAATGTGTCCTGTGTGTAAACATCCTCAAGAGTATCAATCAAGACTAAACGCTAAGAAATAATCGTTAAACTATAGATGTATCTTTTATTTGATGTAAAAGATACATCTTTAAAGTACTATTTACTTCTCTTTTTCTTCTAAAAGATCAAAAATAGTACCCTTTGTTGCTTGTGATATTTCTTGTTTTGAAGTAGGATTTTTAAATACTATTCCACCATTTAATATACTTTTGGCACTTCCTATTTTTATTTTTGCACCACCAAATAGACTTACATCCATATCAATGATAGTTGCCTTGTAAAATTCACTATTTGTTTTTACAATATTCTTATATTTATCTTGTATGAAAAGTTTAAAAACTATAAACTTACCATCATTAACTAAGTCAGCATCATAAATTTTTCCAACTTCAAATCCTTTATAATAAATAGGTGAATCAATAGTTATATTTTTACTATTTTTAGCTCTTAGTTTAACTCTTAATCCTTTTTTATAATGTGTATCATCTGGATTTATAGAGTCAAGTGAAAATTTTGATTTAAAATTATTTTTCTTATCTGCTATAAGATATAATTTGTCACCTAGGACTGTTGATGAGATGTTTTTTACACCTTCTAGTGATATTTGTGTACCTTCTAAGTATATTTTAGAATTTTTACCAAAAAGATTTTTATATTTTTTATCACCTTGAATAGTTATTTTTATATCTTCATCCAAAGATATTTGAGTCACTTCTGCAATCTCAATATTTTTGTAGTAGAGTTTAGATGTTGTTTTTATATTATGATTATCTTTTACATAGAGTGTTATATAAAATTTATCATTTTCATTTCTTGTGTCTAAATCTTCATAAAAGGTAAATATATTAGAGGAGAGCTTTTCATTTTTATTAGGTGTTTGAAATGATAATCCACCTAATACAAGCTCTTTAATTGCTGGAATCTCTACTTTTAGTCCTTCTGTAGAAAGCTGTGTTTTTACTGCTTTAGGTTTATAAAAGTATGTAGAGTTATTTATAAGATATTTATATTTAGAATAAATTTTTCCTGTCACTTCATTTATATCTGTTTCAAGTTTTACATCTTTTATTTGTCCAACAATGCTACCTCTATACATAACAAAATCTGTTTTGGAAATACCATTTGCTTTTATTCTAAAATTAAAATGCTTGTTATCTTTATCACTTGATGTAATTGAGTCTTTTGATGGATACAAAGTGTAAAGAGTTTTAATATTTTCATCATAAGAAGGTGTAACAAAACCTATTGCACTACTTAAAATATTTTTTATTGATGGTATTTTTAAATCTATTTGTTCCAAAGTAGCATTAAACTCAAATGGATTAATCGTATAAAATTGAGTTGTAGATGAGATAAGATATTGGTATTTTTTATAGATTAAAATTTTGTATTCAATTTTATAATTATTAATAGTTTTATTTATCACTTCCCCTATTTGTAAACCTTTAAATAAAATGGCAGAACTCAATCCAAAACTTCCATCATTTGAGTTTATTGTAAATATTATCCCATCTGTTCTAGGTTTTGAATCATATCCTTGAAAAATAGACTGTTTTTTTAGACTTTTTAGTTTTGGTATATTTTTAGTAGCAGGTATAAGCTCTATATAGTTTCCTTTTAAAACATTACTCAATGCACTTACTTCATTTAAGGATACTTGAGGTGATACTTTATAAAAAATACTCCCTTGAGTTATTAGATAGTTATATTCTGAATAGATGGTTGCCTTAACAATGAAGTTATTAATATTTTGTGTATCAAGCTTCATAGAATTAATGTTTCCAATATGAAGTCCATTAAATTGAATGTGGCTTTGCCGTATATCTAAGCCGTCTATATTTTTAAATGTAATTTCAATATTATTACCAATCTTATTATAGTGGTCATATACCATAGCAACTGAAATAATAATAGCAAGGATAGGTGCAATCCACGCAAGAACTATTATTGATTTTTTTCTCTTCGTAACGGCTAAAGACATTTTATTTTTTCTCCCATATTAATCTAACATCAAATGATTTACTTGCCATCATTGTAAAGAAAACAACTAAAGTAAATGGCATAATTGCAGTTCCTGATTCTATTCTTACTAACTGATCAAACTGCACAAATGATGCTGCAATTACTACTACAAAGACATCTAGCATAGAGTATTTACCCCAAGCATCATTGACTCTATAATAGATTGTCATCATTTTTTTATGATTTTTAAAAATCCCATATTTTGCCATAAGTATCATGATAAGAACACTTATGATTTTTAATAAAGGTATGCAAATACTAGTGAAAAATATAACTAAAGAAATAAAATAGTCTTTATCTTCCCATAGTGCGGTTATTCCTTCCCATATTGTATTGTTATACTCTACTCCAAATTTATATGTAGGCATAATTGGTAGTACATTTGAAGGAATAACAAAAATCAATGCTAAAATAAGATAAATAGAGCTTTTAAGTATTGCATTTTCATCTTTTTCTTTCACATCAATTGTACCTAAAATATCATGTGGATTGAACCATATTAGAGTTAGATAGAACATTATTACATACATAAGAGTTACCCAAAATCCCAGATTTATCTCCATAGTAGTTAATTCTTCAAGTTTTACCATTGAGATAAGTATTCCGATAAGATATACTTCTGCCATATTCCAGTATTTAATTAAATCATAAATCTTTACTAAACTACGAAGAATATTATGATTGAATCCAAGTTTTTTACCAAAAATAATAGTATTTATTAATAGTATCATGAGGACTGGAATAATTACAATTGTTATGAGTAAGATGGCAGAACTTACAGGATAATTATCTTGAAAAAGAATCACTATTGAGTCTAAAATAGAACGACTTTTTGTATCAATAAGTGTAACTGTTAAAATATTACTTGTAATCATCCAATAAAAAATAATCAAAGTTGAAAAAGACATTACTACTATTGATAAAGGAGAGGAAGCACTTCTATATACGAGTCCATTACATTTAGGACAAGAGTATTCAAAACCCGGAGTAAACGTTCTAACTCTCAATGATGTATCACAGTATTTACATGAAATTTTTTGCATAAGTAGTATTTATTATCTGCCTTTTTAGTATCTATGTATATTCATTTTAATATAATTCATTATAACATAATTAGAAAATAGAATAAGTTAAATAACGTAATAATAACTTATAGTTATATAATTTTATTTTTGTGATTATTTTCGTGATTATTTAAGGGTATAATTACATAGGACTTTATTATGATGAAATTTACACTAACACTCTTCTTACTTTTAAACTCACTTTTATGTGCGAATACTATAAGTATTGATAGAGAAACAAAACTAAAAGATATTTTATCTTTATCTGAAATTTATATAGATAAGACTAAAAATATGACAATTGCTGAGATATCTTCTCCAAATATAAACTTTGAAAAAAACAATCAAGATCTACTAGGATTTGGATATTCTCCTGATTTTACTGTTTGGATTAAATTTACTTTGCAAAATGAGACAGATAAGCCTATTCAAAAAATATTAGAATATGCAAATCCCTTAACAACAAATATAGAATTACATGATCCTTCTTTAAGTTTAGTTCATAAAGATGGGCTATTAGATATGAATAAAGAAAGAAAGTCTATTAATCCTATATTTATTCTTACTATTAATAAACATGAATCAAAAACATACTATTTAAAAGCATCTTCTTTTATTACAACATTGATAATAAAATTAAAACTTTGGGATCAAGAAAATTTTTATAACAAAGAACTAGAGCATCAATTTTATTTATCACTATTTTTTGGGGCAATGGCAATTTTAGCTATATATAATTTATTTATATCTGTATTTGCAAGAGATATTAGTTATTTATTTTATGTTTTATATATATTGGGTGTTATTTATCACCAGTTATTATACACAGGTGTGTTTTTTATTTATATAGAATCCCAAGATTTTATTAATTTAGTGATTAAACTTGCTTCATTTGCAGGTGTTTTACCAATACTATTTTTAACACTATTTAGTAAGTACTTTCTAAAAACAGAACAGTATCCTAAATTTCATGTGCTGTTGAATACCTTACTTATTGTCACTCCTATTATAATACTTGTGCCTATATTTAGTGGCTACTGGAGTGGTTCTAGAAATATAATGTCTATGATTCTTATTTTATTTTTACTTGTGTTAACTATATATGCAACATCTAAAAAAAATAGACAAGCATATTTCATTCTTGCGGGTTGGATGATTATTTTTACTGCAATATCATTAATGTTTTTAGCTAGTAAAGGGATATTTAATATTTATGGATATTTCCCATATTTTATAGAAGTTGCATTTATAGCAGAAGCAGTTATTTTTTCAATTGCATTGTCAGATAAAATTAATAGTCTTCAACAAGAAAAAAACAATGTCCACAAAGAATTAATAGTACAGAAAAAAACAGAAAATACACGATTAGAGATACAAGTAAAAGAAAAAACTAAAGATTTAAATACAAGTTTGGATGAAAAAACATTGTTACTACAAGAACTAAATCATAGAGTCAAAAATAATATGCAGATGATAGTGTCCCTTATTCGCTTACAAAGTAATGATATAAAAGATATAAAAATGAAAAATATTTTTCTTACTACGGAAAATAGACTTAATGCAATGAGCCAGCTTCATGAACTACTTTATCAAAAGGATAATATTTCTCATATAAATGCTTATGAATATTTTAGTAATCTAATAGAAGGACTAGAAGAAACATATTCTGATGAGATAGATATTAATTATATTATTGATACAGACTTACAAACAGAACAAGCAATATCTGCTGGAATAATTTTAAATGAGCTTGTAACAAACTCTTTAAAACATGCTTTTGAAAATGACAATGGACAAATAGATATATTATTATCTAAAGATAGAGATGAATATACTTTAGTAGTAAAAGATAATGGTATAGGTTATGATAAAAACCTATGCTCAAAATCATTTGGTTTACTTCTTGTGGAAACATTAGTTTCCTCAAAACTTGCGGGATATATTACAACTAGAATTAATAATGGTGTTGAATCAACAATAATATGGAGAGAAATACGTGAATAAAACAAAAGTACTAATAGTTGAAGATGAAGTAATAGTAGCTTTAGAGCTAAAAATCGAGCTTGAAAAATTAAACTGTCAAGTTTTAGGAATGTTACATACTAGAAAAGATGTTTTACATTCTATATCAAATTATGTTCCAGATATTATTCTGATGGATATTAAATTAGGTAAACATGAAAATGGAATAGATATGGTTAAAGAGATACAAAAGACTCACTCTATCCCTATTTTATATCTTACTGCATTTTCTGATGATTTAACAATGCAGAGAGCATTTAGTACGAATCCGATAGGTTATATTATTAAGCCATTTAAAACAGAAGAATTAAAAACAAATATACAACTCTCAATGTATAAATTAAACCAAAATAAACGACAAATAATCAATGAAAACTTTGTACCTTTAGGGGAAGAGTTTTATTTTGATATGGAAAATAAGCAATTATATTTTCAAAATAATTTTATCAAACTTGGTAAAAAAGAAAAAATTCTTTTGTCTATCTTAATTGAAGCAAATCATAGAGAAGTTCCTTTTTCAACTATTATAGAAGTACTTTGGAATGGAAACCCAACATCAACAGGAGCTTTGCGAACTCTAGTATATAGGCTAAAAGGAAAACTGGGAAATAATATCATAGAAGTCAGTTACGGTTATGGATATAGCTTAAAATCATTGCCCTAACTGTAGTATTTTAACTACAGTTTTCTTTCCCTCTCTACAAATTTTCCTTCCCCTTTTTTTCTTATGAACTTATTTAGTTTAGGGTCATCCCTATGACTAAATTTCTAACTTTAAAAAATAATTTTGTCATCAAATGCTTTCGCTGTTTTATATATTTTCCTTTAATTTTTATCACTTTAGACATCACCCCAATATTTAAATTAAAGGATAAAATATGAAAAATATTTATATAAATAAAAACCACTCGTTAACGGAACTACAAGAACTAGTAGAACAAAATATAGATAAAAAATTAAGTTACATGCCAGATAGTTTTAATCAACAACAACATCAGGCATTGGAGTTATTTAAACAAAGAGTTTTTTTAGAAAAAACAATAGATGAAGCTATAAGTTTTAATAAAAAATTAACATTTGAACAAACTAATCAAAATTTGTATTTAGCTGATACAGCGGAAGATTTAATAGATGTATTTACACTTAGAAGTGATGTGTACACTCGTATTAATTATCAAGATGAATTTCCTGATGTTATAGATGGGTTAAATTTTGATAGGTATGATAGTACCTCTGCTATATTATTTTATAAAGTTGAAAAAAAAGTTACAGGTACAATTCGTGTTGTATTTGATTCTAAAGATAAGCTTCCATCTGAAGATAAATTTTGTTTTGATAGTATGAGAAATAAATATAATATTATTAGTGAGATGTCAAGATTAGTTATAGATAAAGAGACCAAAGGTTTAAGTTTAGAATTTAAATACCTATTCAATGGTCTTCATAATATATTTAAAAATAATGAAATTGATATTATATTATCAGGGTTAAAAAAGGAACACTATAAATTATATTCTAAATTTGGAGGAGTAGATATCCTTGAAAATTTAGATTCGTATGGTTCTTTTAATATACCTTGTTTGATTTTGTCTTGGGATCCCTCTCAAGTTTCAAGTTTTTTTAAAAGAGCATTTTTAAAATAAAAGATATATTGTAGGTTTCTGTAATCAGAAACCTACAATACTTAAATAACAACAATTAAAATTAGTAAGACCAAATCATGCTGTTAAATGTTGAGAGTTCTAATTGCACTAAAGCTCCATGTATTAAAACACCATACGCAATATCTGGATTTTTTGGATCTATCATCAATCCTCCCATATTCATACTATTGACATTTCCAAGTGCACCATTCATGTTTACACTTCTAGCAACACCATAAGCAGATTTAAAAAGAGGATCGTCATTATTTATTGTATCAGCAGTGAGAGGTTCTCGTGTCCCTACACCTAATTCTACTACAACATGAGTATCAGCATCATTACCTGTTGCCATGATAAAAGGGCGACCGTTTTTTTCCATGTAAACCATTCTTGTATAACCCATACCCGTATATGTACCAGTTGCAAAAGTTTCTAATGCTCGAAACCCATCTTCAAGAGTAAATGAATAAATATCTTTTTTAGATACACCATAAATCATCGGACCGTATTCTGGATCTTCATGATAAAGCATACCTTTTACTGGGAATTGTATAAATTTACCTTTTCCTACATGCTTATATGCTGGTGCTTTTTTCTGTTTTCCACCAGGATTGTGTCCTTTTGCAGTTCCCCAAACAGAAACTGGTGTACAAGTTTTTGCATCTGGACTAATTTTTAATATACCATCTCCTGCTCGTACATCATGCATAGAAAGATAAAATTCATTTTTTGGACCCATAGCAAATGCCAGTGCCATTATACCTACACTGTCTTGTTTAGGATATTTACCATTTGGTCGGTAACACTGTCCATATTTTTCATCAGCTTTTGGCGAAAACTTTTTATTTTGTGCTTTCCAAACTAGAGAACGCTCTCCTGTATCTGGATCAATTTTAATAATTTCACGACGTTTATCTGAAGATTCACCCGTCCCACCTGCTAAAAGATAAATCATACCATCATTACCCCATTTCATAATAGAAGGACCAGTTAGAGGCTGTTTAGGGTGGTTTTTTTGAACTCCATCTGATAAATATCCAGAACCAAACTCTTTCATTCCTCGACGTCTATCAGGATACAGACCAGATACTACTCTTCTATCTTTTGTATCTATGTTCCATGCAACAATACTTCCTGAATATACATGAGTAGGATCTGACCATCGTACAACAGAGAAAAATTCTCTAGTTTCAGGACGAAAAATTCCTCCTGTCCATCTTGTCATACCATTTTTTTTCCAAGCATCAAATTTAGGTCCTTTTCCATACTTTACAGGCCATTTCCGTTTCATTTGATTAGTAGGATTGGCACAGTTGATGATTCCCTCCATAGGATCGGTATTTTTATCATTTGGATTTAAGTACTTATGACCAGTTCCTGTCACACGACAACGACAATCTACTTCAAGATTAGTTGGAAAAAGTATATGCTCTGTGTATATTCCACAACCATAGTTATAGTAAGGACTTTTTTTGTTAGTAATTGAACGAACACATGTTGCTTTACCATTATTTAACCTTGTATCTTGTCTACAGCTAGAACCATACTCACACGTCTCTATTGGAGTTTTTTTATCTGATTTAAGAGCAACATAACTATTATTATAAAGTGTAGTTTTACCTAAAGGTCCTGGATAGATACATTGTGTTGGTTCTGATTTTGGAACCGCTTTGGCATTTGCATTGTTAACTAAAATCATTAGAGATGTGACTAATAGTATGCTAGAAAATTTTTGCATAAAATTTGTAGTTTGGAATTTATTCATTGTTATCCTTTTTATTTGCATAAATATTATCGTTTTGATGTCAGATAAATGTAAGATAGCTCTTATCTGAAAATAAATACTTGTTAAATAAGTATTAAGAGTCACAATATGATTACTAAATTATGTGATTATTTTATGTTATAATTTCAAAAAATATGTCAGGAACATAATGAAAATATTACACACATCAGACTGGCATATCGGTCAAAAATTTATGGGAAAAAGTAGAGAAGAGGAGCATGCGGCTTTTTTATCGTGGCTTTTTACAACTATAGAGGAAAATAATATAGATCTACTCATCGTTGCTGGTGATATTTTTGATACGGGAAATCCTCCTAATTATGCGCTTGAACTATACTATAACTTTTTAAAACAATTGTTTTCTATTAAAAACTTAAATGTAATTATCACTGCTGGAAATCACGACTCTATCTCTACACTAAAAGCTAGTAAAAAATTACTTGAAGCTATGAATATACATGTAATTACTTCAGGAGATGAAAGTGAAAATGAACTTATCTCTATATACAAAAAAGATGAACTTGCAGGTGTAGTTTGTGCTGTTCCTTTTTTACGAGATAGTATAGTAAGGCAAGCAAAAGCAGGTCAAACTATAAATGAAAAAGAATCTTCTTTAAATATTGGAATAAAACAGCATTATCTAGATGTATATGAAGAAGCCACAAAACTCACAAAAGAAAAAAATTTACCCATTATAGCTACTGGGCATCTTACAACTGTAGGTGGAAGAACAAGTGAAAGTGAAAGGGATATTTATATAGGTGGTACACTTGATATTGGAAGTGACTTTTTAGGGAAGTATTTTGACTATGTTGCATTGGGTCATTTACATATAAACCAAACTGTTGGAGTAAATCATGTACGATATAGTGGTTCTCCTATCCCTCTTAGTTTTTCAGAATCAAACCAAAAGAAAAAAGTAAATATCGTATCGTTTGAAAACGATGTTGTAAGTGTAGAAGAACTTGAAGTTCCGTTATATAGAAAACTGCAAGTTATAAAAGGTGATCTTGATGTTATAAAAAAGAAGCTTTCTAATATAGAAGATAAAAGCACTTGGATAGAGATCCATCTCAATGATGAAAATCCAATGTATGCAAATCAAGCCATACGAGAATACGCTCAAGAATTAGAACTCACAGTATTAGCTATAAAAATAGATAGAACTCAAAAAAAACTAGAAGCAAAAGAGCTAAATGTTGTAAGCTTGGATGAACTTAGTCCAAATGAAGTATTTCAAAGACGCTTAGATATAGAAGAGTTAGAGGAAAAAGAGTTTATAGATGAACTTACTCTTAATTTTAAAAAAGTAGTAGAAAAGGTGAATGTTTAATGAAAATATTGAAACTAAAAGCCTTAAATATAAACTCACTAAAAGGTGAAACGCAAATTGATTTTAGAACCTTTTTAAATGATAATGCCTTATTTGCTATAACAGGACCCACAGGAGCTGGTAAGAGTACGATACTAGACATCATCACTTGTGCATTATATGGAAGAACTCCCCGACTTAAAAACCCAAATGAACTTATGGCTAGACATACGGGTGAGTGTTATTGTGAAGTAGAGTTTGAAATAAAAGGAATAGTTTACCGTTCTTCATGGACTCAAAAGAGAGCTAGAAAAAATGCAGATGGAAAGTTTCAAAGTGCTAAAATGGAACTATCCGATGTAAATAGTGCCAAAGTACTCAAAGCAACACTTCGAGATGTACCTAAATATGTAGAAGAGTTATCTGGACTTGATTTTGATAGATTTAAACAATCAATGGTATTAGCTCAAGGTGGATTTGATGCGTTTTTAAAAGCTGATGAAAAAGAGCGGTCTACACTTTTAGAGAAAATGACAGGTACACAAATATATAAACAAATATCATTGGAGATATATGAACAGTATACTTCATATAAATCAGATATAGAGTTAGATAAAAAAATACTCGATACTACAGAGTTACTAGATAGTAAGGAAGTAGAAGAGAAAGACAAAGCGTTAGAAGAGAACAAAACTCAAAAGAAGCTTTTAGATACACAAGAGAAAGAACTCATACAAATAAAAACATGGATAGAGACTTTAGATAAATTAGTACAAGAAGAGAAAAACTATAATGAACTCTATACTAGTAGTGTAAAAGAGAAAGAAGATAGTAAAGAACAGTTTAAAAGCCTTGCCCTTGCAAATAAAGCTTTAAATATACAAAGTACATATCAAGAATACAATAATATAGAAACAACTATAATAACACAAAAAGAAAAACTAATTGTATATAATGAACAGTATAAGTTAGTAAGCTTAGAACTAAACACCAAAAACACTATAGTAGATACTTTAAAAAAAGAGTATGAAAAAGAAAAAATCTCATTTGAACAAAATAGTTTAAAACTAAAAGATATAAGAGCATTCAAAGAACAAATAAATAGTAAAGTAAAACTTCAAGGAGATATAGACAATAAACTCTATAGTCAAAAAAAAGAGTTATCTAAACTCTTAAATGTAGAGCTATCTTACATATTAGAAGATGAAGAATATATATCTACAGCATATAGAGAACAAAAAGAGAAAATATCATCACTTTATAGTAGTTTAGAGATATGTGAAAAAGAGTATAGTACTATAGAGTCTTACTTATCACAAAGAATACAGAAAGAAGAGAGTTATAGAGCTAGTCTTAAAAGAATAGACCAGATACAAAATACAATAGTAGAGTATGAAAAGCTTCTAATTGATATACATAATGAAAAAGAACTATCTATAAAGTTAACAAAACAACTAGAAGTAGATACAACACTTCAAGTAGAAAAGATAAAGCTCATAGAGCAAATAAAACTTACTATTCAAACACTTATGCAAAAAAAAGATAATGAACTTTTAATAGCAAAATATGAAGATGATAGAAAAAAACTACATGAAGATGAACCGTGTTATTTATGTGGTTCTAAAGTGCATCCTTATATAACACATAGTATAGAGATAAACACAGATAAAACAACTTTACAAATAGCAGAACAACAAAGTCTATTAACAAAAGAGAATGAGAGTTTAAAGATATATGAAAACAAACTATTGTTAAATAATAAAAAAGCAGAAGATACTCTCCTAGAACTTACTAAACTAGATAATACAAAAGAACAAATAGAACAGTTTTTTAAAAATACAAATTTTACACTAGAGTTAAATGCAAAAGTTGAGTTAGAAGAGGAAAAAGACAATTTAGAAAAACAAATAAAAGAGATAACTATCCTAAGAGAGAAAAAAGAAACACTTTTAAAAGAGAAAGAAAAGTTACAAAAACAGTATCATCTAGTACAAGAACAAGAGATACAAATACAAGCTATCTTAAAAGCTTTTGAAGAAAATAAAAATGAGTTAAATAAACTTATACCAGCGATAGAAACTTTGATACAAAAGAGTAAAACTATTTTAGATGTAGATGATATAGAACAGTATGAAAAAAACATCACAGATAAATACTCAATGATTCAAACAAAATACAATGATGCGTCAAAAGAGTTAATAACACTTATCTCAAAAGAGGAGTTTTTAACCACTCAAATAAAAGAGTTAAAAATCAAACAAAATAATGATGAGGTAGAATCAAAAAAACTCAAAGCAAAATTTGATAATGAGTTAGTAGAAAATGATTTTAATACAAAAATAGATTTTGAAAACGCAATTTTGCCAAAAGAAAAAAGAGAAGAGCTCATTTTATTTTGTAATAGTATAGATGAAAAGTACAATAGATATAAAACACTACAAATAGATACACGTAAGAAACTTAACGAGCATAAAAAAGAAGAGATAAAAGTTCGTCCATTTGATGAGGTAATTCAAGAACTAAAAGAGTTAAATGAAAAAATAGATGAGATTCAAAAAAATATCGGTAGTAGTGAAAAAGAGCTAGAGATAAATACTCAAAATAGAAAAAAGAATGAAGAAAAAATAGAAGAGCTAGAGAAGAAAAAAGAGAAATTTAAAGTATGGGTAAAACTCAATGAGATGATAGGTTCAGCAGATGGTAACAAGTTCGCCAAGTTTGCACAAGGTATCACACTCGATCAGCTCATAAATCTAGCAAATAATCATCTCACTATTTTATCAAGTAGATATGAACTACAAAGAAGTACTGAACAAAAACAACTTTTAGAGATAGAAGTAATAGATAGCTTCCAAGGTGATGTGATACGACCAGTAAGTACTCTTTCAGGTGGGGAGAGTTTTATAGTGAGTCTTTCTCTTGCTCTTGGTCTTTCTGAACTAGCTAGTCAAAAAATATCTATAGACTCACTTTTTTTAGATGAAGGTTTTGGAACTTTAGATGAAGATAGTTTAGAAACAGCACTCAACGCTTTAAATCTTTTACAAAGTAGAGGTAAAATGGTAGGTGTAATATCTCATGTGGAGGCTTTAAAAGAACGAATACCTTTACAGATAAAAGTTATCCCAAAAGGAGATGGGACTAGTGTTATAGAAATGGATTAAGTAAAAGAGTTTAACTCTTTTACTATTACCAACGAGTCTGTTTTTTACGACTCGGGATTAATGAAGGAAGTATGAGTCCAAAAAGTAAACCTATTCCAGCTACCATTCCACCATAAGAAAACCATTCCATTAATTGTTCATTTTTCTTATTATCTACTTTTTTTGTTAAAGAGATATTTAATTCTTGAAGTTTTTCTAATTTTGTAGTTAACTCTAAATTGGTTTCTTTTAATGCAAGAATTTGATTGTCTTTAGAAGTTAGATTTTCTTTTAAAGATATAATTTCTTCATTTTTTGTTTTTTGTGTAGTACGTAAATTTTCTAGTTGTTTTTTTAAACCTAGTTTATTAGAAATATGTTTTGATTCCATCCAAACTTTATGACCTTTAGGGTCTTTTATTTGTGAATAACCTGTTTTTTTATCTCTATGTAATACTGTAATTTTTTCACCTGCATGAACAACACCTAAAATTTTGTATTTTGTACCCGGTCCATTATGTGTATATGTATATAAATCATTTGAAACATAATTACTTGCTACAAGTGTTGATGCAGCTAGGCATATCAAAGTTACTATTAGAGGGACTTTTTTTTGAATCATTGAAGATTTCCTTTTTGTGAAAATTTTATTCATTAATTTTTAGCATTATAGCTAAAACAATGTTTATATACCTTAGTGACATATTATTGAGACATTGATACTTAGATTTTAGCTGACACCAAAACATATAATGTAATTTAAATTTGTTAAGTTAATTTTTGATAGATAAGTTAAAATACGCCATTAGGAAGATATATGAATGAAAATAATTATAATTTAACAAACATCAAAACACTTGATGATTTAGCGCCATTAGCGAACTACTCACTTATGGAGACTTTAACTCGAGACCCAGAAGCCACTCCAAATGGAATAGACCATGACCCTAGACAAGTTTTTTCAGGTCATTATGTACCAGTAACTCCAACACCCATAGATAAACCAGAGTATATTGCACACAGTAAATCACTTTTTAATGAATTAGGTTTCAAAGATAGTTTAGCCAATGAGTCTGATTTTATGAGTATGTTTTCTGGTGATTTATCAAATGTACCTGAACCTATGAGTAGAGTAGGTTGGGCAACTGGGTATGCTCTTTCTATTTATGGTAGAGAGTATTATGATCAGTGTCCTTTTAGAACTGGAAATGGTTATGGTGATGGTCGTGCAGTTTCTGTTTTAGAAGCTGTATTAAATGGTAAACGATGGGAGATGCAACTCAAAGGTGGAGGAAGAACTCCGTACTGTAGAGGTGCCGATGGTCGTGCAGTTTTACGGTCAAGTGTTCGTGAGTTTTTAGCACAAGAGCATATGTATTCGCTTGGTATTTCGACATCAAGGTCATTGAGTTTGTATACATCTAAGACAGAATTTGTAAAGCGTCCTTGGTATTCTGATGGTTCTTATTCTCAAGATCCTGATAGAATGATATCTGAACCAGTTGCAATCACAACACGTGTAGCACCATCATTTCTTCGTGTAGGACAAATAGAGCTTTTTGCTAGAAGAGCTAGAAAAAATGAATACCCTACAGCCCTAGAAGAATTAGAAAAAATAGTGTTACATTTAATAGATCGAGAATATAGTGAAAATATAGATAAAGATTTAACTCTATCAGAAAAAATAATGTTACTTGCTAAAGAGTTTGGAGAGAGACTTTCTTCTCTTGTGTCAAATTGGGTTCGTGTGGGTTATTGTCAGGGTAATTTTAATGGAGATAATTGTGCTGCTGGAGGATTTACCCTTGATTATGGTCCATTTGGTTTTATTGATAATTTTGATCCAGAATATCAATCTTGGACTGGTGGGGGACAACATTTTGCTTTTTTAAATCAACCAGAAGCAGCTAAACGTAATTTTGGTATGTTTTGTACTTCATTAAAGCTTTTGTTAAAAGATGATAAAAACGATCTTTCTGAACTAAATGAAATCACAGATGACTTTTCCGATCTGATGCAATCAAAGATGGAAGAGATGTGGGCTCAAAAATTAGGATTAGATAAGTTTGATGCAAAATTATTTAATGAACTTGAAACTCTTATGCTTCAAACTGCTGTTGATTATACTATTTTCTTTCGTGAACTATCATCTGTACCTGATAAGATTGATTCGATTCAAAAAAGTTTTTATAGAGATATATCGGAAGAGCTTGATCTAAGTAAACGATGGCTTGAGTGGTTTAATAAATGGAAATCTATAGTTTCTAATAATAGATCTTTTTCAAAAGAAGAATTATCAGTAAAAATGAAGCTTATAAATCCAAAATATGTTTTACGAGAGTGGATTTTAGTACCAGCATATAAAAGTGCACATGAGGGTGATTATTCATTAGTTCGAGAGCTTCAAGATGTGATGACCGATCCATATTCTGAACAATCTAAAGAGATAGAAGAAAAATACTATAGTTTAAAACCTTTAGAGGTTTTTGATGTTGGTGGAATATCTCATGTAAGTTGTTCATCATAGTTTTGATATACTCGAATTATAATAATTAAACTAAAGGATATTAATGAATACAATCACAAAATTAGTAATGGTAAGTTTTTTGTTTTTAAGTCTATCACATGCAGATAGCTTTAAAACTATGAAGGGTAATCTTGAAATTACACCTATTAATCACGCTTCGACTTCCTTGTCTTGGAATAAATTGAATATACTATTAGACCCAGTAGGTTCAATAAATAGATATAAAAATGCTAAGTCAATTGATTTGATTTTACTTACAGATATTCATGGAGATCATTTAAGTCCTAAAACTATAAACTCTCTTGTTTCAAGTAAAACAAAAATTATAGCACCACAAGCAGTTATCGATAAATTACCAAAAAATTTACAAAAAATTACAACTAGACTTGATAATGGTAAAAGTATAAATTCAATAATGGGTTTAAAAGTAGAAGCTATTGCTATGTATAACTTACCTGAAAGTGAACATGCCAAACATACAAAAGGTAGAGGAAATGGATATGTTCTGACATTTGCAGACAAAAGAGTATATTTCTCAGGAGATACTGCAGATGTACCAGAAATGAGAGCACTTAAAAATATTGATATTGCTTTTATAGCGATGAATTTACCGTATACAATGTCAATTTATGATGCGGCAAATGGAGTAAATGCTTTTAAGCCAAATATCGTTTATCCTTATCATTATAGAGGAAAAAAAGATGGTAAAAAAGTTTTTTCTGACATAAAAGAATTTAAAAACATTTTAAATAAAATGGATAAGAATATACAAGTAGAATTAAGAGATTGGTACAAATAAAAAACTCTTTATTTCATCGATTTATCTAAAATAATAAAAAGATTAAACTTATAATTTATATAGTTTAATTTTTTTCTTTTCTAATAAAAAACAAAAATGACACTTTTAACCCTCCTTATAATGTTAGACTAAGTATATATTTAAAGGAGAAATAATGTTTTCAGAAATAAATGATGTATTAAATAATCTTATATGGGGAAATATATTAATATATTTACTTCCAGTTTTAGGTTTATTTTTTACAATCAGTTCAAGGTTTGTACAGTTTAGATATTTTTTTAAAATGTTTAATATTTTAAGAGATACTGCTCATGATAAAGCAGGGCATATAAGTTCATTTCAAGCTTTAATGCTAAGTGTTGCTGGTCGTGTTGGTGGTGGTAATATTGCAGGGGTTGCTGTTGCAATCACACTTGGTGGGCCAGGTTCTGTTTTTTGGATGTGGGTGATTGGTCTTATTGGAATGAGTACAAGTTTTTTCGAGTGTTCATTAGCTCAACTTTATAAAGAAAAAGATGAAACAGATTCTTGTCTTTATAGAGGTGGACCTGCTTATTATGTAACTAAAGCATTAGGTCAAAGATGGCTTGGTATTATTATCTCTGTTCTTTTATTAATTACTTTTGGATTTGCATTTAATGCAACACAATCATTTATTATTGCTAGTTCATTTCAATCTTCATTTGATATTCCAATTTGGATTACAGGTGTTGTATTAACAATAATTTTTGGTCTAGCTATTTTTGGTGGTATAAAAAGAATTACAAGATTTTCAGAATTAGTAGTACCAGTTATGGCTGTAGGATATTTACTTATTGCTATTGTTGTTATTGCATTAAATTTAGAAAAAATTCCAGGACTTATAAACCTTATTGTAACAGAAGCATTTACTCCTAGTACTGCTATTAGTGGTGGTATTGGTGCTGTTATTTTACAAGGTGCAAAAAGAGGAATGTTTTCAAATGAAGCTGGACTTGGTTCTGCTCCAAATGTAGCAGCAGTTGCTTATGTTGCTCATCCAGTTCAACAAGGAATCGTACAATCATTTTCAGTATTTATAGATACTATTATTTTATGTTCTTGTACTGCATTTATTATTTTATTATCTGGTGTATATACTCCAGGTGCCGATGGTGTTCAAGGAGTGTTATTAACACAAAATGCGTTAATTGAGCATATTGGACCATTTGGTGGATATTTTGTTACAATTGCATTATTATTATTTGGTTTTTCATCAATGTTATATAACTATTATTTAGCAGAAAATAGTCTTAACTTTTTTAGTAAAGGAAATATTCCATTATTTAATATTTTTAGAGTTGTATGTATCGTTTTAATTGGTTGGGGAGCATTTCAAGATTTAGGTTCAATATTTAAATTTGCTGATTTATCAATGGGATTATTAGCTGTGATTAATATGGTAGCTTTAGCCTTTTTATATAAACCAGTTCTTCGGTTAATTAAAGGATATGACAGACAACTTAAAGAAGGAATCGATCCTGTATTAAGATATAATGACTACGAAGAATTTAAAATCGATAAAGATACTTGGAAAGAAATTGTTGATAATATCAATGATAGTAAAATTGAAGCATCTAAACTAAAAGAAGCATAAAAATAATCGTAGGACTGAGATAATAAATTTATCTTAGTCTTTATGATTAACTAAAAAACAATATAAAGGATTATGATGTTTAATAAAGAAGGAATTCCTTTTTTTACAATCACTATACCTTTTCTTAGTGTAATATTTATTGCATTCTTTGCCACATCTTATCACTTAAAAACAACACAAGAACATTTTGATGAAGAGGTATTAAGTCTTCAAAAATTGTATACTCAAAATATATCAATTCCTCAAACTAGCTTATTTACTATCATAAAAGAAAAAAAAGAGAAATTTCAAATAAGAAATGATAGATTTGTAAGATTTATGCTTATTATGACTTTTACTATTTTATTTTTTATGATTTTATTCACTTATCTAATGACTTCTATAATAAGTGAAGTTATAACAAAATATAAAAATCAAGTAAAAAAGAACGAACAAACACTAAAGACTCTCAATGAAACATTATCTTCAAAAGTTATTGTAGGAATAAAAGAAGGTAAAAGAAAAGATAAAGCCATACTAGCACAGTCAAAATTAGCAAGAATGGGTTCTATGATTAATATGATTGCTCATCAATGGAGACAACCTTTAACTGAACTCTCAGGCATACTAATGGAACTAGAAACCGCAACAAGATTTAAAAAAGTTAATGCAAAGCATATTTTAAAGTCGATTGATAAAAGTGATAAGATGATTGAATTTATGTCCAATACTATCGATGATTTTAGAAATTTTTATAAACCTGATAAACAAAAAGAAAACTTTTTTCTTTTTGATTCTTGTAAAAAAGCTATAAATCTTGTTAATGCATCTTTATATGATAATAATATTGAGCTAATTTTTGATGTCAAAGACAATAAATGTATATTTGGTTATCCAACAGAATATTCACAAGTGATTTTAAATCTGATTACAAATGCAAGAGATGTTTTAGTAGAAAAAAATATAACAAATCCACAGATTATATTATCTATTAAAGCAAAAGGTTCATTGACAATTGTGGAAGTTGGTGACAATGCAGGTGGAATTCAAGAAGAAAATTTGGATTTAATTTTTGATCCATATTTTACAACTAAAGATTCTTCTGAAGGAACTGGCTTAGGATTGTATATTTCTAAGTTGATTATAGAGCGAAATATGGGTGGAGAATTAAGTGTACGAAATGATAATAATGGTGCAATATTTAAAATAAAAGTCCTAGGAAATAAGCATGAATGCTAAAGCATTAGAACAACTAAAAGATATACCTATTTTATGTGTCGAAGATGAAGATGGTATAAGAGAAACTATTGTAAATACATTAAAATATTATTTTGATACAGTTTATGAAGCTAAAGATGGTGATGAAGCCTATGAAATATATAAAGATTATCATCCTCAAATTATATTAACAGATATTCAAATGAAAAATTGCAATGGAATAAAATTGGTTCAAAAAATAAGAAAAAATGATTTGACTACTACAATTATTATGCTTACTGCACATTCAAATGAAGAATATTTATTGGACTTAATTAACTTAAATTTGAATCATTTTATTTTAAAGCCACTTAACCTAAAAAAACTCACTGAAGCATTACTAAAATATCTGCAAAAACAATCTGAGCCAATTTATTTAAATAATAATTTGTTTTTAGATTTAGACAAAAGGGAATTACATTATAAAAAAGAAGTAATACCTTTACGAAAAAGAGAGAAAGATTTTTTAAAAATGTTATATGAAAAAAAAGGTTTAGTAGTGAAATATTATGAAATAGAGAGAGTACTTTGGCATGAAAAAGAGATGACAGAATATGCTTTAAAATCATTTATAAAAGAAATTCGAGCTAAAATACCAATAAATATTATTAAAAATGCGCCAAAAGAAGGATATATCTTAGAATGTGTAAAGTCAAAAATATAAAATAATTACTAAAGGAAAACAATGAAAATCACAATAATCAATACTGGTGGAACATTTAATAAAAGATACAATCCTCTAAATGGAAGACTCGAAGTTCCTGTAGATAATATAGCGTTAGATAAAATTATGAGTTCTTGTCATAATATAGAGTTTACAGTTCATAACATTATTTCTAAAGACAGTTTAGATATGACAGATACAGATAGACAAATCATAACCGATACAGTTGTAGAATCTAAAGATGACAAAATCATTATAATTCATGGAACAGATACCGTTGATTTAACGAGTGCTTTTTTAAAAAAACAAGAATTAAATAAAAAAATTGTTTTTACAGGAGCAATGGTTCCTATGAGTATAAATGAAGTAGAAGCTACAATGAATTTTTCTTTAAGTTTAGGATTTTTGAGTGCGGATGTAAAAGATGGTATTTATCTTGCTATGCATGGTGTAGTTGTAGATGCTTCAAAACTTGTAAAAGATAGAACTAAAGGGCAATTTTTAATAACAAAATAAAAAAAGGAAATAGTGTTTATATACTATTTCCTCCTTTTTATAGTAGAATTTATTGAGCTTTTTTGATAGCCAATCTATCATATAAATCCAAGATATTTAAATAGTCTTGATGATACGTTACATTTGTAAAGTCTATATCTCCATTAAATACTTGGGCTGCTAAGTCTACTTTTTCCTTTGTAAATATATTGTTTAAAGCATTTTCATACTCTTCCCAAGATATTTCTTCTATATACATTCTTGTTAATTCTGATAATGCATATGCTAAGTTTTGAGTAGATAGTTCAAGTAGTTCGATAACTTCTTCATAGTTTCCAAGCATTAAATTTAATTGTACTTTAAAGTCTCTTATTGTGAAGTTGTTTTGGAATATTACACCGATGTATTTTTCTACATTTAGATTATTATCCAATGATTCTACTTCTCTTAAAATATCTTCTGGATCATATTCTTTGAAATTTAAAACCATATCTCTGATCATTTTAC
>JAONGR010000015.1 GCA_028375605.1 Arcobacteraceae bacterium | reverse complement strand
TAGATAAATGAAGTTTTACATTTTGTTCTGATGATATATAATAGTTATTTAACTGATTTATCAAGATTGTTAGATCTTCAAAATACTCTATTGGATCTATTTCAAGATTATCACTTTGTATTTTTTCTAAATGGAGTTTAATACGATTTATACTAACCTCAATAAGTTCGGATTCTTCATCATTTAATAAAAGAGTTTGTTCATAAAGTATAAATTTATCAAATATACTATTTAATAAGTGTTTTTCAGTTTTTGTAATTGTGTTATGTGATAAATAATAAGTTCCTGTACCTCTTATAGCACCAATAGATTCGATCAATTGAGGTAACGTATAAACAATAGAAGAGATAATACTATAATCTTTTTTATCTAATTTCTCAAAAAGCCTATATGTTTTTCCAATGTCGATTATTTTTAATTCAATTTTATTAATTGTATTATTAAAAGAATAAAACTCATCTTTTAAAAGAAGGGAAGATATCTCTTTTTCTAATTTTTTATCATTTATTTTAGTAAGTAAATATGATATTTTTAAAGATTCTTCTTCTATTCTATTTTCAGGTTGAATTTTGTGTTGCTTCAGCCCTCTATATGTTTTTAAAGAGATATTAATTTTATATAGTTTATCAAGTTCTGTTAATCCTAATAATTGCATATTAGTAACTTTTTTATTATTTACATATTCAGTATAATTAGTATATAAATTCATACATAAAATTAAAACACCAACTATATACAAACTCGCTATAACTTTTTTATACATTGGATTTCCTCTTTGTTTGTTTTATATCAAAAAAAATAATCTAAATTACTATTTAGTGAGTAGATTTTTTTCTTCATTTAGTATGACTTCTTTTCCTTCAAATAATATACTTTCATTTGATTTTACAAGGTCATGAGCCATATTATGTGCTTCTTGAGCAATATTACTTACTTTATCTGCAGTTGAAGAATTTATTTGAATTGATTTGTCAATATCTTGAATAGAGTTATTTATCGTTTCAATTCCAATTGCTTGTTCTGATGATGCTGTTACAACAGAATCTACTAAGTTAAACGTTTTAGTAATATTATCATTAAGTTTAGCATATTCCTCTATCATTTGATCAGCAGACACTTTACCTTTGGTTGTTTGTTCTCGTAACTGATCCATCAAACTTTCTATCTCTTTTGCAGCTTCGGCAGATCTCGATGCAAGATTTCGCACCTCTTGAGCAACAACAGCAAAACCTTTTCCTGCTTCTCCAGCTGTTGCAGCTTCGACAGCAGCATTTAATGAAAGAATATTTGTTTGAAATGCAATTTGTGCAATCACTCCTACTGAATTAAAAACATGTTCTGTAGCAACATTTATTTCATCCATTGAGGATGTTGTTTCATTTGCAAGAGAAAGATTTAGTTTTGCAGCTTTTATAACCTCTTCTCCATATTGAGACATTTGCAATGAAATATTTTTATTTTCTATAATTGTATTTGTAATCTCTTCTACACTTGCAGCTGTTTCTTCAATTGCAACAGCTTGATTCTGTGTAGATTTTGATAAAAAACCAACTTCATTTTTTAAATTATCTGATGCTCGTTCAAGAGAAAGACCATTTTTAAATGATATACTTACTCTATCAACCATCCCTTTATGTAAAAACTCTAAACCATTAAGAACATTATAAAGTTCTCCACCTCTAAATACAGTTTTATCTACTTTATTTAAAAAATTTCTATTTTCATATTCATCTAAAATTTGAGTAACATTTTGTAAAGAAATATCTAATCTATCACACATATTATTGATTGTTTTAGATATATAATTTATCTTTGAATCATTTGATTTTAAAACAATTCTATCATCACTATAACCATCAGATAGTTTTTCACATACTATCATCATCTCACCGAATACTTTTACATTTTGTACACGCTCTTCTTGATATCTATCAATAAGTCTAAATAGTTTTTCTTCTAAGATTTGTATTTTTTTATTTTTAACAGATTTTTTTATATTCAATTGACCATTTTGATTATTTAAATAATCATAAAATGAGTCTACAGTGTTAATTAAGGCATCTATATCTTTATCATTTGAAAAAAACATTCTATTCTCCTATAAATTTTTATACAGTTCAATAGCTGTTTGTACTTGTTCTGATGAAGGTTTTGATCTAACTGAAATATATCTCTCTTCTGCATTATTTTTTGTTACTTTATAAACAGTAGCATCAACCCAGTAAAAATCACCATCTTTTGTTATGTTCTTTACTCGCCCGTTCCATGTTTTACCAGATTTTACTGTTTCCCATAAATCTTTAAAAGCAGCACTTGGCATATCTTTATGCCTAACCATATTATGAGGTCGACCTATTAATTCATCTTTTGTAAATCCAGATAGTGTACAGAAATCAGAATTCGCATATAAAATATTACCTTTTATATCTGTTTCCGATACAATCATTGTACTTTCATCTAAATATAATTCTTTACTCATCTCTTATCCTTTAATAAATAACCAGTATTTTAAGTTACTCATTAAAAAGTAAATTTATATGTTATAAAAAAAGGGATATAAAAATATCCCTTTTTTATTCATCATCTTTAGCGAATTTCTCATATAAGAAACTCAAAATTGCTTCACGACACCTTATATATTCAGGATCACTTTGTAATGCTACTCTTTCTCTAGGTCGAGGAAGATTTACTTCTAAAACTTCACCAATTGTTGCACTTGGACCATTTGTCATCATAATAACTCTATCACTTAATAAAACTGCTTCATCAATATCATGAGTAATAATAATTACTGTATTTTGAGCCTTTTGTTGTATTCTCATTAAGTGTTCTTGTAAATTTGCTCTTGTTAAACTATCTAAAGCACCAAACGGTTCATCCATAAGTAAAACTTTTGGAGCAATCGATAAAGCTCTAGCAATACCAACTCTTTGTTTCATACCACCAGAAATTTCATCTGGTTTTTTATCTTTTGCGTGGTCTAGATTTACCATAGATATATATTTTTCTACTCTAGCTCTAAGTTCTGCACCATTTAATTCTGGCATAACTTTTTTAACTGCCATTTCAATATTTTCATAAACAGTTAACCAAGGTAAAAGCGAATGATTTTGAAAAACAACAGCTCTATCAGGACCTGGTCCTTTTACTTCTTTGTTTTCTAAAATAATGGCACCTTCAGTTTGTGCATCTAGTCCTGATATCATATTTAAAAGTGTAGATTTACCACAACCACTATGTCCAATGATAGAAATAATTTCATTTTTCTTAATTTCCAAATCTACATCAACGACAGCTACATAATCATCTTTTCCAGGTATTGGAAATCTTTTCTCAATTTTTTCTAAACTTAAAAACTTTTTACTCATTACTCTCCACCTTTTTTTGTATAATCAAAATAATCTGCAATCTTACCCATAACTAAGTCAAGAAAGAATCCAACTAGTCCAACTAAAATAATACCAATAATAATATTTTCATAATTCAAGTTATTATACTCATCCCAAATCCAGAAACCAATACCAATACCACCAGTTAACATCTCAGCAGCAACAATAACAAGCCAAGCAATACCTAAAGATAATCTCATCCCTGTAAAGATAAAAGGAACAGCTACAGGTAAAATAATTTGCATTACTTTTTCAAATGCAGTAAAACGTAATACTTTTGCTACATTCATATAATCTTCATTTACACTTCTAACACCAAGTGCAGTATTAATAATAATAGGCCAAATTGACGTAATAAAGATAGTTGAAATAGCTGTCGCATTTATATCTTTAAAGATAAATAGTAACAATGGTAACCATGCTAATGGTGAAACAGGTTTAAATATTTGGATAAATGGATCAAGTGCATATTGTGCATTTTTAGACATCCCTATAAATAAACCAACTGGAACACCTACTAAAATTGCCAATGCAAATCCACCAAAAACTCTTTGTAAAGATGCCATAATTTGCCAAAACACACCTTTATCATCTTGATTTTCAATATAAAATGGGTCTGCTAATGAACCTTCTACTTCATCACCATCTGCGTTAATACCTCCAAAAGCTACTGTGTAAGTACTACTTGGTGTTGGAAATTCATCTACAACAGATGCTATTCCTAGCCATACTTGGACAATTAATACGAGAACCAATAATGGTAAAAATATTTTTTTTAACATTTCTTTATTCATTTCTTTCCTTTGTTCATTTATCTATTTATATGCACTCAGATTTGTTAAAAAGGAGAATAGAAATATTCTAAGTACATATAAATAGATAAAGTTTAAATAAAACCTCAAAATGATTTTGAGGTTTTTTGAGGTTTGGAGTTATTATTTTGTTATAACATACTTAGGATCAGCACAACCAGCTGGTCCATATGGACAAACATATTTAGGCTGTTTTGTTTCAACAGTCCATTTATTTGCATCCATTAATTCTTTTTTAGAAACTTTAGAATTAACTACATCAAAATCATAAATATAATCAACAGCTTTGTTTGGATCCCAAACTTTACCATCTAAGAATTTATTATATTCATCAACACCATCTTTTTTCCATGCTGCTGGTGGTAGTGTATATCCAACTTCTTTTGCAACTTCTTCAAATAAATCTGGTCTATAAACTTTTTCAATTAAAGCTTTCATATCAACAGGCTTATCAATTTGTCCCCATCTATACATTTGAGTAACAAACCACATACCGTGAGAGTAAAATGGATATGATGCATAATAGTTAGCAAATGTATTAAACATTGGGTTTGCAGAATCTACACCTTTATTATAAAGGAATGTTCCAGACATAGATTTTCTTAAAACTGATTTTGGAGCTTTAACATAATTCTTTTTAGCCAAGTAACCAATAGCTTCTTCTCTGTTTTCCCATGAAGCATCTAGCCACATTTGAGCTTTTATTACAGCTCTCATAACAGCTTTTGTTGTTTCTGGATATTTTTTAACAAAATCAGCTCTTGCTTGTAAAACTTTTTCTGGATTATTATTCCAAATGTCGTAATTTGTTACAAGTGCAGATCCTTTACCTTTAAGAACGATTCTTGAATTCCATGGCTCACCTACACAATAACCTTCAATATTACCAGCAGTTAAGTTTGATGGCATTGTTGGTGGTGGGAATGGTTTAATTGTACAATCTTCATCAGGTTTAATTCCAGATGCAGCCATCCAGTATCTTAACTCGTAATTGTGTGTTGAAACAGGATGAACCATACCAAATGAAAGTGGTTTATAATTATCACCCTCTTTTGCATGTTTTGCATCGATATATTTCTTTAATGAATCAGCAGATACAGGACGTTCAGTTTTATCAAGTCCATATTGCTCCATTTTTTCTATAATGTTATTACCATAAGTAATAGCATTTCCATTAAAATCTAAAGATAGAAGTGCTTGTAGATTTGCATTTCCATTAATTCCTAATGTTGCAGCAATTGGCATACCTGCTAATGCATGAGAAAAATCGTATTCACCAGAAATAACTTTTTGTTGTATTCCTGGCCATCCACCACCTTCTTTAGCAACATGTACATCTAAACCTTCAGCAGCAAAAAAACCTTTTTCTTTTGCAATAACCAATGGTGCACAGTCAGTTAATGCAATAAAACCAATCTTTAATTTTGTTTTTTCTGGAGCAGCAAGTAATGACGATGCAGCTATAGAAATACCTAAACCAACTTTTAAAATATTTTGTAACATAATCTCTCCTTAAATTTTCATTTATCTTTTAATGTACAGAAATTATAACATAGCTTTCGATATATTAAATACTACTAATTGTATAATATATATACAATTAATTCTTAACTTTACATTAAAAAATAGATATTATTCTTATGTACATATATAAAGGAATAAGAAATGATTAAATCGGTTTGTGGTTATTGTGGAGTTGGTTGTGGTCTAGAGTTTGACACTGAAAAACTTATTGGAGATGTTGCATACCCCATTAATGAGGGAAAACTATGTAGTAAAGGTGTATCTGAACTTATAAGTATTCAAACTTCGACTCGATTGTTACGACCCAAAATACGAAATGATATTAGTGAACCATATGAAATTTCTACATGGGAAGATACAATAAATGTAATCTCAGATAAAATTAAAAATACTCATAAAGATAAAGTTGCATTTTATTTATCAGGACAATTATTGACAGAAGACTATTATCTAGCAAACAAATTAGCAAAAGGTTTTATAGGAACTTCAAATGTTGATACAAATAGTAGAACATGTATGTCTAGTGCAATTGTTGCTTATAAAAAGGCATTTGGGATAGATTATGTTCCAGTAAGAATGGATGATATATTTGATTCAAATTTATTGATACTAGTTGGGGCAAATACAGCTGAAGCACATGTCGTATTTCATAATAGAATTAAAAAAGCTAAAAAAAATGGTTTAAAAATAGTTGTAATTGATCCACGATTTACTGATACCGCTAAAATAGCCGATTTATACCTTCCTATTAAAACAGGGACTGATATCGATTTTTTTAATCTCATCACCAAAAGAATTTTAGATGAAGGTTTGGAGGATATGGATTTTATAGACAAATATGTAAACAACTATCAGCTACTTAAAAATAAATTTAAACGTGTTGCTGTTACTAAAATGCTTAAAAGAACAGGATTAAGTAAAGAACAATTTGAAGAATTTTGGCTCCTATTTAAAAATAATCCAAATATAATATCAGCATGGACAATGGGATTAAATCAATCAAGTCAAGGTGTAGATAAAAATCTTGCATTAATTAATATTCATCTATTAACAGGTAAGATTTTCAAAGAGGGAAATGGACCTTTAAGCCTTACTGGACAACCAAATGCAATGGGTGGTCGAGAAGTAGGAGCACTTTCAACTATGCTTGCTGTTCATATGGACTTTGATAAAGAGTCTATAGAAAAAGTATCAAATTTTTGGGATACTACGAACCTTCCAAAAGAAGAAGGATTAACTGCAACTCAGATGTTAGACGCAGATATAGATGTACTTATTATTTGCCATACTGATCCAGTATATCATTTACCTAATAGAAATAAGGTTGAAAAACTTATTCAAAAAGTTCCTTTAGTTGTTGAAATTAATGCTTATGAAAGTAGTGAAACTTCAAAGTTTTCTCATATACAGCTCCCAGCTGCTCCTTGGGGAGAAAAAGAAGGTACACAAACAAACTTAGATAGAACTATCACAAAACAAGAACAACTTTCACGAACCTCGATTGATTGTAAAAAAGACTGGGAAGTTTTTCAACTCATTGCACAAAACTTAGGATATAGAAAGCAGTTCAATTTTAAAAACTCTCAAGCAATATTTGAAGAGTATCAGGAGATGACAAAACTAAATCCTCATCTAAACATGTATGAAACATCATATGCAAAACTAAGAGTTGAACCTTTTATTTGGGGAGAAGAAATTTATAAAAATAAACAATTTTTTACACCGAATAAAAAAGCAAATTTACACTTTGTCCAAAATAAACTTCTAAGTGAAAAAACCAATTTAAAATATCCTTTTATATTATTAACTGGTCGAACACGTGATCAATGGCATAGTGGAACAAAAACCAATTTACCAAGAACATTATTGACCTTCAAACCACTCAACTTTTGTGAAATAAATAAAAAAGATGCAAAAGAGTTCGGTATATTACACAATGATAAGATAAAAGTAATTTCAGCGCGAGGTGAACTTACAAGTATAGCTTTGCTTACTGATAACATAAAAGAAAAAACAATTTTTATACCTGTAAGTAATAGAGATATGAACTATTTAACGAATGATACACTTGATAAAGAATCATTACAGCCAGACTATAATCATAGTGCAGTAAGAATAGAAAGAATACTTTCTTTAATTTAAACATAAAAAAAGACAAGATTAAAATCTTGTCTTTTTTAGAGGTAAAGAGTATTTATTTTCCTCTACGATCAACTCCTGTAAATTTATAATCATTTGAAGAGTTTCTTCTTTCAATAAAATCTATCTCTTCATCTGTTCGAGCGATTGTATCGTTTTTACCTACAAATTCTTTTTCATTTGCATTTGATACTACTAATTTTGCTATTGTATCTGTTTGTACAGAGACATCATGAGTTTCACTAGCAATCATAGCATTCTTTTGTGTTTGTTGATCTAATAATGCTACCGCATCATTAATTTGCTCTATTCCTTGGTTTTGTTCTTTACTCGCCATTTCGACATTAGATATCATCGTAAGTGTTTTTGTTATACTCTCATTTAAATGAGTATATCCATCAATCATTTTATCAGATATATTTTTACCTTTATCTGCTTTTTGCGTTGCATTTTCTACTAATGTTTTAATCTCATTCGCAGCTTCTGCTGATCTACTTGCTAAATTTCGTACTTCTTGAGCAACAACTGCAAACCCTTTTCCAGCTTCTCCTGCAGTTGCTGCTTCAACAGCTGCATTTAGACTTAAGATATTTGTTTGAAATGCTATTTGGTCTATAACAGTTATCGCTTCACTAATCGAATTAACTTCTACATCAATTTCATTCATGGCTGTTGTAGTTTCTTTTGCTAATGTTTGACCAACATTCACTAGATTTTTCACTTCATTACCATAACTTGCCATTTTTATAACACTATTTGTTGAGTTTGCAATATTACTTGTCATCTCTTCTAGAGCAGCTGCTGTTTCTTCAAGTGCTGCCGCAGCTTCATTAGAGTTTGTATTTAAATTATTTACATTTTTTAATAAAACTTCACTACTCTTATCAAGTGTTAATCCATTTGTTTTATTTTCAACTAGCATTGTTGTAATAGAATCTCTTAATGTATTAATATCATTTACAAGTACATCAAAAACTCCACCTTTTTCAATATTTTCTAATTGTAATTTATTCATATAATTATGAATAGAATACTCTTCAAGTACAATATTCATATTAACAAAATGCTGTTTTGTAGCAATAATCATATCATTCACTTCATTTTTAAACTCATTTAATGATGTATTACTCGTATTTTTTTCTATAGAATCAGCATAGCAACCTTTTTTTACTCGTCCAATCACAATTTTAGCTTCATCTATAAGATTATTATCTTCATCTATACCGTTTTCAATTGTTTCTAAATATTTATTAAAGTCAACCGAAATAGCACCTATTTCATCTTTACTATTAACTTTAACTCTAGATGTTATATCTTTACTCGTCAATAGATTTGTAACTCCATTATGTAAAACTGTTAATCCATTTCGAATACTACTAACCAAACCAAAACCAATAATTACTGACAAGATCACGATAATAAGAGAAATCACCTCTATTGTCAATAATGCAGATTCACCATCTTTTTCAGCAGTAGAAGTAGAAACAGATAATAGATTTGTCATTGAAGTTACAAGTTTTGTAATATTACCATCCATTGCAGATAATTCAGATATTAAGATATCTTTTTCTTGACTCATATTTTCTACATTACCATTGATCAGGTTATCTTCAAATTTTTTCAAATTTACTTGATATTCTTTTTGCATATGTTCTAAATCTTCACATGTCTTTAAAAATGATTGATATTGAGATTTTATCTCTACTTCATGAGCATGTTCAATTGCTTTTTTTGTTAATACCTCACATTCAATAATTTTTTTAACTGTATGCTTTTCAATCTCAATTATATGATGCTCTATATCTAAAAATTTCTTGCTATGAACATCTTCACTTGCAATAATTAACTCATTAGTCAGAATTTCTTCTCTTAAAATATCTTTTTCTAACTCAGCAACAACTTTATTTAATGGCATTTGATACTCAGATATCTCTTCTATCTCCGAATTTACTGAAGTTAAACCCACGTATGTTGTTCCACTCATAATAAGCATTCCTAAGACTAGTGTAGCCATTGCTCCTATTATTTTTGTAGTTATTTTTGTATTTTTAAACATATATCACCCCGAATTATTATAGTTTTCACGATTATAGGCAATTTAATATTCTTTTTTCATTAAATTTTAATCTTAATTTCAGAAATGTATATTTTTTAACTTTATCTAAATTATTGTATTAACATTGATTCTATAACTATTTTTTTCTTTTACCAAATCAATTGGAAGATCAAATATTTTGGATAAGTTCATTGAAGTAAGAATATCTTCTTTTTTACCTTCTTTAAATATCGTTTTATTATATACTAAAGCTATATGAGATACTTCAGGAAAAATTTCTTCAATATGATGTGTAACTAATATCATCGATGCTTTTTGAGAAAGTTTTTGAATAAGTTTAATAAAACTATGTTGTGCTTTTATATCCAGTCCTACTGTTGGTTCATCTAAGATAAATGCTTTTGGATCATGTATAAGCGCTCTACCGATGATACATCTTCTTAATTGTCCAGTACTCATTGCAGATACTTTTTTATCTTTTATATGAGATATTTCTAGATGCGCTAGTACTTCTAAAGCTTTTGTATGTTGCTCTTGTGTAAAATCTTGATGTTTAAAAACTCCAATAGTACTATAATAACCACTCAATATAACTTCATAAGCACTTAGAAAATTTCCATGAACACTAAAATAATTGTGTAAATCATTTGTAATAATTCCTAAATCTTTTTTTAGCTCTGAAATACTCCATCTATCCTTGCCAAATACTTCTTTTGTAAAAGAATATTTTCTATTTGGATGTATATCATTTGATATAAGTTTTATAAGTGTAGACTTTCCACTACCATTTGCACCTAAAATAACCCAATGTTCATTTTCTTTTATCGTCAAATTTATATTTTTTAATACTGGATCAATGTCATATCCAGCATAAACATTTTTAAAGTTGATGATATTTTGTAAAGTATTATCCATTTATAAAATTCTTGTTTATTTTTGTCAATAGAGTACAAATAAGTTCTTTTTCTTCTTGTGAAAAATCTTTATATGTTGTTTCTAACAGTTTATATGATATATCATCTAATACGATAGGTTTCGTAGCAAGTCCTTTTTGTGTTAGCTTTACTAAAGTACTTCTACTGTCTGATACATTTTTGAACTTTTTTAAGAGTTCCATTTTTTCAAGCTTATTTACCAGTGTCGTTACTGTCGATTTATCTTTATTAATAGATGATGTGATTTTATTCATAGGAACACCCTCTTCATTTTGATACAGAAGTATTAATATATCTCCATGAGAAGGGGCAAGTCCAGTAAGATCATGTTTTTTTAATTCATCAATAATAAGCCTATTTGCATTGGTGTGAATGTTACCTATTATTGATATGATTGCATTAATATTATTCATGACAAATTTGTTCCTCTATATTTATTGATTTGTAGTATATCCTATCTTAGAAAAAACATTAGAATTTACCATTCGTATTTTGCCATTTCTCTTTTAATGGAATCTCCTGAATAGTGTCCCAATGCTCAACAACTTTTCCATCTTCTATTCTAAATAAATCATAAAATGATGTGTGCTTATTCATAAATTGTCCTTCACTAACTGATAATATAAAGTTTCCTTCTCCTAAAATCTTATGATTTTTTTCATATACCATTGGCATACCCATTTTTGCTAAAGACTCTAAAGCCTCACCTAAACCTGCCAATCCATCTTTTACATGGGGGTTGTGTTGATTATATTTTTCAGTTGAGATGTACTCAGTTATTTTTGCTGGATTTTTGCCCATAAATACATCATCCAATAAATTTTTAATTAATCTTTTATTTTTTTCTGTTTTATCCAAATCAGTAACTTCAGTAGGTCCATCAAACTGAGTTCTTCCACTTGCAGTATTTTCAACTATATTTTGTAAATTATCCCAATGTTCTACTATCTTACCCTCTTCAAATCTAAAAATATCAAAACCAACTTTTGGTCCAAAGAAATTATATTTTGTATGAGTAAATACAAAATTACCGTCTTGGAACGATCTAATTACTTTTACTTTAGCACTACCTTCAGGTAACATAGCTAATACTTCTCCAAATCCAGCCAATTCATCTTTAACTGCAAGATTGTGTTGAATATATTTGTTTGGATTGATATATCCAACTGATTCTTGATTCCCATTTTCAATAGAATTTAATAGTTCTACTACTTTTACAGTATTTGATTTCATAATTGTATCCTTCACCTGAGATGAAGATATACATCCTCCTAAGATTGAAGCAGCTAATAAAGATGCAATAACTTTTTTTGTATTTAATATTTTCATATTTGACTCCTTTTATTTATTTTAGTTTGATATAAAACTAAATATAGAAGGATTATAGTTGGATATCAAACTTAAGTCAAGAAAAGAGTAAACACTTTATATAAATTTTAAGTTTCGTAACTCTCTAGGCTTTCTTTTTGATACAAAAAGTTACATTTTACTTTTTTCTTAGAATCAATTCTTTTATATATTACATCTGCTATTTTCTTTATAATCATATAACTTCCAAGATTAAGGAACATTTCTAAAAGATAATAAATAGCTATAAAGCCTATTTTAACTATATAAAACACTAAAATTTTAGTCGATTTATAACTCTTAGGCGTATAACAATTACACCCTATTTTATGTTATTTTTGTTATACGGATGTTATTCAAGCTAGTTACACTTTTTTTGATTACAAATCAATTACAATAAAAAGGAGAAAGAAATGAAGAAAATTACATTAGGAATAGTAAGTGCTATTGTTCTTGGATTATTTTTTACTGGTTGTACAGAAGAGAAAAAAGAGGAAAAAGTACAAGTAGCAGAAAAGAAAACATACACTATTAAGTTAGCAATGACATGGCCGTCAAATTTTCCAGTATTTGGAGATGCAGTTATAAACTTTAAAAATATGGCTGAATCAATGAGTGATGGAAGACTTACAGTTAGAATTGATTCTAAAAACAAACATAAATCTCCATTTGGTATCTTTGACATGGTTAAAGCTGGTCAATATCAAATGGGACATTCAGCATCTTATTATTGGAAAGGTAAAGTTCCTAACACTTTATACTTTACAACTATGCCATTTGGTATGACAGCTTCTGAGCAATTTGCTTGGTTCTATTATGATGATGGTATGAAGTTAATGGACAAAGTTTATGCTCCACATAATCTTTACTCATTTCCAGGTGGAAACACAGGAAATCAAATGGGTGGTTGGTTCCAAAAAGAGATTAATTCTCTTGATGACTTAAAAGGTCTTAAAATGAGAATTCCTGGTTTTGCAGGTGAAGTTGTATCTAAATTAGGTGTAAACGTTACTAATATTGCTCCAGGTGAATTATATACAGCACTTGATAGAGGTACTATTGATGCTTTAGAATGGGTTGGACCTTCACTTGACTTAAGAATGGGATTCCATAAAGTTGCACCGTATTATTATACAGGTTGGCATGAACCAGCAACAGAATTACAATTTTTAATCAACAGAAAATTTATGGATAAACTTCCAGCAGATTTACAAGAGATTATTAAAGTTGCAATGAAAACTGCTTCATATGATATGTTAACTCAAACAAATCACGAAAGTGGTAAAAACTGGGCAACTATGAAAAAGGAATTTCCAAATATTCAAGTTAAAACATTCCCTGAATCTGTTATGACTGCTATTAAAAAAGCAAATGATGACTTACTTGTAGAGAAAGCTGCTAAAGATCCTCTAGCTAAAGAGATTTTAGATTCACAAGCAAACTACATAAAACAAATAAGACCTTGGACTTTATTGTCTGACTACTCTTATCTTAAAAGTTTAGAAGAAAAATAAAAAATAAGCTGGGTAACCCCAGCTTATTTCACTCAAATATCGACTTTAATTAATTTAACGGTTGGTTAAATTGGATATTACAAAAGGAAAATTATGAATAAAATCATTAAAATATTAGATAAATTTATAGATCTAATAGGAGGTATCGCAGCAATAGCAATGGTACTTATGTTATTAAACGTTTTTTATGACGTTGTTATGAGATATTTTTTTAAAAATAGTTCAATAGGTATGCAAGAGATGGAATGGCATCTATTTGCAGTAGTATTCTTATTTGGAATGGCATATGCACTTAAAGAAGATGGGCATGTTAGAGTTGATATGTTTTATGAAAGAATGAATCCAAAGAAACAAGCACTAATTAATATGATTGGGGCATTTGTTTTCATTGTTCCATTTGCTTTAATTATTATAAACAGTGGCTATGCATTTGCATTAGACGCGTTAGAACTAAATGAAATATCTGGTGATCCAGGTGGGCTAACAAATAGATGGATTATTAAAGGTGCAATTGCAACATCATTTGTATTTTTACTTATTTCAACAGTTGCATTTGTCTTAAAAAATGGTGCTGTACTATTTGATTCACAAGATATTGAAAGACACGATCATAAAGAGGAGGTACTTTAATATGATAGGTATTTATATGTTTTTTACAGCACTTATCATGCTGTTAATAGGATTTCCAGTTGCATTTACATTTGCAGGTGTTGCTTTAGTATTTGGTATCTATTCTGAAGGTTTTGCAGATGGTATGCAAAATGGTTTTATGGAACACTTTATGCAAGGTGTTGGTCTATTTGATATGATGCCATTTAGAATTTACTCTATCATGGAAAATACTATTTTAATGGCTATTCCATTATTTATTTTTATGGGTATTATTTTACAAAAAACAAAACTAGCTGAACAACTTTTAGAATCAATGGGAACATTATTTGGAGCAGTTAGAGGTGGATTAGCAATATCTACTATTTTAGTTGGAGCATTACTTGCAGCTTCTACTGGTGTTGTTGGTGCTTCTGTTGTTGCCATGGGTGTTATTTCACTTCCAGTTATGCTTAAATATGGTTACTGTAAAAAGTTAGCTACTGGTGTTATTTGTGCGTCAGGAACATTGGGACAAATTATTCCACCATCTATTGTACTTATTATTTTAGGTGATGTTTTAGGTGTTGCTGTTGGAGATTTATTTAAAGCTGCAGTTATGCCTGGACTTATATTAGTTGGTTCGTATATTTTATATGTTTTAATCGTATCTCATTACAATAAGGACTTAGCTCCAGCTATGCCGGTTGAAGAAAATTTAGTAAAAAAAGATGAAATAATAAAAGCATTAAAAGCCATTATTCCACCTTTATCATTAATTATCATGGTACTAGGTTCAATATTTGCAGGTATTGCAACTCCTACTGAATCATCTGCTGTTGGTGGTGTAGGTGCATTACTTTTAGCTGTTGCTTATAAACAATTTTCAATAAAAGTAGTTAAAGATGCTGCACTTGAAACTGTAAAAATTACAGCAATGGTATTTACTATTTTATTAGGAGCAACAGCTTTTTCTATGGTATTTTCATACACAGGTGGAGAAGAATTAGTTGAACACTTTATGCTTAGTTTACCTGGTGAAAAATGGGGATTCTTAATCTTAGTAATGTTATCAATTTTAGTACTTGGTTTTTTCATTGATTTTGTTGAAATTACATTTATTGTGATACCTATTATTTATCCAATTGCTCAAATGTTAGGAATAGATATGATTTGGTTTGGTATTTTAATAGCTATGAATTTACAAACATCATTTTTAACACCACCATTTGGATTTGCGCTCTTTTATCTAAAAGGGGTCGCTCCAACAGGTGTAAAAACAATGGATATCTATAAAGGTGTTATGCCATTTATCGCAATACAAATCGCAATTCTTGCAAGTATTGTAGCCTTCCCAGAATTCTACGGATTCGATGGGTTTGGAAAATAACTTAAAATACGAAGTTAACTTTAACTTCGTATTTTTTGTGATATAATTTGAATCTATTTCTCAATAGATTTGATAAACGTATTTTAAAGGAGTTCATAATGTCATCTTATTTATCTTTAACAATAAACATAGTTTTAAAAAGATGTGATATTATGTACTCGTTTATTAATAATCCTCAACAAAGACTTTATACTATAGCGAGACTTGAATAAAACTTTTTTATTTTTATATAAATCAAATAAATTAATAAATAAAAGGGAATAACAATGTTAAATAACATATATAAAGAATTTCATACAAATATAATTACAGAAATTGCTAATGACAGAATCTTCACAGATCCATTACATACATTAGCATACGGTACTGACGCCTCATTTTATAGAATGATTCCAAGAATAGTAATCAAAGCTATCGATGAGAAAGAAGTAAGTTTAATTTTAAAATATGCCTCACAGCAAAATCTACCTGTGGTATTTAGAGCTGCTGGTACTTCATTATCAGGACAAGCAATAACAGATTCTATTCTTGTAGTATGTTCATTTGGATGGAGAGGAATTAAAGTTTTAAATGAAGCAAAACAAATTAGATTGCAGCCCGGTGTTGTTGGAGCACATGCAAATGTAGCACTAAAATATTTTGGAAAAAAGATTGGTCCAGATCCTGCAAGTATCAACTCAGCCCAAATTGGTGGAATAGCTGCTAATAATGCAAGTGGTATGTGTTGTGGAATAGATAAAAACTCTTACAAAACCTTAAAAGATATTAGAATCATTTTAAATGATGGAACTATTTTAGATACGAGTGACGAGAAATCTAAAGAAAACTTTTTAACAAATAAAAGCGAACTTGTATCACAATTAAAAGAGCTTGTAAATGAAGTAAGAGAAAATAAAAGTTTATACAATAAAATCGTAAGAAAATATTCGATTAAAAATACAACTGGGTATAGTTTAAATGCACTTATTGACTTTGAAAATGAGATAGATATTATTGCTCACCTTATGATAGGGAGTGAAGGAACTTTAGGATTTATCTCTTCAATTACTTATAATACGGTAGAAGAACCAAAAGTGAAAGCATCATCTATTATTCTTTTTGAAGATATATTTGAAGCCTGTAAATTTGTTGCTGATTTAAAAAAAGAAAAAGATCTTGTAAATGCTGCTGAACTTATGGATAGAGCAAGTTTAAAAAGTATTGAACACAAAGAAGGAGTTGATCCTCTATATAAAACATTACATGATGATGTTGCTTCTATACTAGTAGAATGTGGAGGAATATCACAAAGTGATTTAGAACAAAGAATCTCTAAAGTTAAAGAAATTTCTAAAAATTATAAGTTAGTTGAAGATGCAAAATTTACAGATGTTCCAAAAGAATATGCCAAGTTATGGGCGATAAGAAAAGGAACATTTCCAACTGTTGGAGCAATGAGAGAAAGTGGAACTACTGTTATTATTGAAGATGTAGCATTTGCAGTTGAGGATTTAGCAGCTGGGGTTGTAGAACTACAAGAAATATTTAAAAAATATAACTACACTGAAGCAATTATCTTTGGTCATGCATTAGAAGGGAATGTGCATTTTGTATTTACTCAAGACTTTTCAGAAGATTCAGAAGTTAAAAGATATGAAAACTTTATGGATGATGTTTGTACTTTAGTTGCTGTAAAATATAAAGGTTCACTAAAAGCAGAACATGGAACGGGAAGAAATATGGCTCCTTTTGTAGAGATGGAATGGGGAGAAGATGCATATACTTTAATGAAAAAATTAAAAACTATATTTGACCCTAAAAATCTTTTAAATCCAGGTGTAATAATCAATGAAGATAAAAAAGCTCATTTGAAAAATCTAAAATTTATGCCTGCATTTAATCCAATTGCAGATAAATGTATAGAGTGTGGTTTTTGTGAGCCTATTTGTCCTTCAAAAGATTTAACATTAACCCCGAGACAAAGAATTGCAGTAAATAGAGAAATTCAACGACGAAAAGAAAATGATGAACAATATAAAGAATTAGAAAAACTCTATATCTATGATGGAGAGCAAACATGTGCTGTTGATGGTCTTTGTGCTACCTCATGTCCTGTTGATATTAATACTGGAGCATTAACAAAAGATATAAGAGACCATAGAAATTCCAAGCTAGCAAAAACTGTTTCAGGTGTTGTAGCAAAGAACTATGGCGAAACTTTATTTAGTGTGAGACAAGGATTTAAAGTTCTTAATGCTGTTGAATCTATAATTAAACCATCTGGAATGAGAAAGATAAGAAAACTTATACCCGCATTTCCATATTGGTTTGATTCAATGCCAAAAGTTGCATCTTTTACAAAAACGAAAGAAGTACAATCATTTGATAAAAATGTTGTTTATTTTTCTAGTTGTATAAATAGAGCTTTTGGTGCTAGTAAAACGGCTAAAGATACTAGAGATATAAATCAAGTTGTAGAATCATTATTGAAAAAATCTCACTATAATATAATATATCCTTCAAAAGACAAATCATTATGTTGTGGAGTTCCATTTGAAAGTAAAGGTTTTACAAAAGATGCAGATGAACAACTAGAAGAACTACTAAACGAATTATTTATTGCATCAAATAATGGAGAATACCCTATTTTATGTGATAATTCTCCATGTTCATATAGAATGATTAATGGTCTGAAAAAAATGAATATGAAAGTATATGAACCAATTGATTTTTCTTTAGAATTTCTTGTACCTAAACTTACTATTAACAAAACAAACGAACCAATTGTATTACATACAACATGTAGTTCTAAAAAAATGAAACTTGATGATAAATTTGAAATGTTAGCTAATACATTAACTAACGATGTTACAATTCCAGAAAATATAAACTGTTGTGGATTTGCAGGAGATAGGGGATTTAATTTTCCTGAATTAAATACTTCTGCATTGGCTGGATTAAAAGGTCAATTAAAACCAGATATAAAAAGAGGATTTAGTACAAGTAAAACATGTGAAATAGGACTAAGTCATAATTCCCAAAAAGATTATAGCTCTATTTTGTATCTCCTTGACGAATGTAGTAATGAAAAATAAACTAGTTTTACTTCTTTTCTTATCTTCTATCCTTTATGCAAAAGAAGTATTACTCCTACACTCATATCATAAAGCATATGAGTGGACGGATTCTATATCAAATTCAATCGAAAATAGTTTAAAATATCATGATGTAGAAATTACAACTGAATATATGGATACTAAAAGAATTTATAATAAAGACTATATACAATCTTTATTTGAATTTTATAAAAAAAGGTACAAAAATAGAAAATTTGATGTTATTATTGCATCAGATAATAATGCCTTAGAATTTCTCAATACCTATCATGATAAAATATTTACAGATACACCTATTGTATTTTGTGGTATTAATAATTTTAATAAAAAAAGATTTAAAAATTCTAATATACAAAAACGAGCTACTGGTGTAGTTGAAGAAGTGGACATAGATAAAAATTTAAATTTAATACTCAATTTACATCCAGAGGTAACAAAACTTCTTGTTATTAATGATAGAACAACTACTGGTCAAGAGATGAAAAAAGAATTTTTTAAAGCATATGAAAATTACAAAGAAGATATTGAAGTAGAATATATCGATAAATTTAAATTTGACGATTTACAAAAAAAAGTGAGTACTTTAGAACAAAATACAGCAATATTATTTATGCTATTACATAAAGATGAAACGGGAAAAGTTTTTACTTTTAAAAATGGTTTAAAAAATATTGCAAAAACTACAAATGTACCTATATATGGACTTTGGGATTTTTATCTTAAACGTGGTTTAGTCGGTGGATTTGTAACGCATTCTTCTTCACAAGGTGAATCAGCTGCAAAAATGGTTAAACAAATACTAGCAGGTAAAACTGTTTTAAATATTCCAATTATTGAAAAAAGCCCTAATAGTTATATATTTGATTATCAAAAATTAAAAGAGTTTAATGTTGATATGTCCAAACTCCCTCAAAATAGTATTGTATATAATGAGCCAGGGTCATTTTATGAAAACTATGAAACAGAATTAACTATTATTACCGTTACCTTTATCTTTTTTACAATCATTATTTTTATGTTGATTGATTCTATTGAGGACAAAAGAAAGGCAAAAGATGAACTCCAATTGCAATTTAATTTTATTGAAACACTATTAAATACAATGAAAAACCCAATATTTTATAAAGATAAAGAGGGTAAATACTTAGGTTGTAATGACGCATTTACAAAATTTATTCAAAAAGATAAAAGTGAAATTATTGGGAAAACAATGTATGATTTTTTTCAAGATGAGATTAACTTTTGTGATACTCATGAAAAAATAGAAACAAAACTTTTTAATCGTGAAAAAGTAAATGACTATATCATGGACTACAATATAAACAATACTATTAAAACGATTATTGTTAGTAAAGATCTTTATCTTGGTAGTGATAACAAAGTTGCTGGAACTGTGACTATTCTACATGATATTACAGAACTAGTAAAAATTCAAAATGAAAAAAAACAGCATGAATCATTTTTAATACAGCAATCAAAATTAGCTGAAATTGGTGAAATGATTAATGCAATTGCTCACCAATGGAATGAACCATTAGTTGAGATGTCTGCAATTGTCCAAGACTTAGAACTTCAATACAACATTTACAACATTACAGATGAAGATATGAAACTTTTTGTTAAAGAGGCTATGGTACAGATACAATATATGTCTAAAACATTAAAAGATTTTAGAGACTTTTTAAAACCATCTGCAAAAAAATCTAATTTTTATATCAAAGAAGCATTTGCAGAAGTTCTAAATATTATAGAAAGACAGTTAAAATATAGCTATTTAGATTTTAATATCCAATACTTAGAAAATGATCTAATGGTTTATGGTTATAAAAATGAATTTATGCAAGTATTAATCACAATACTTAATAATGCAAAAGATGCAATCTTGAAATTAAAACTTGATAATTTATCATATAAGGGATTAATAAATGTTCAAGTATCATCTAAACAAAATGTTGTAGAAATTTTAATTATCGACAATGGCTGTGGTATAGAAGATAAAGATAGAGAACATCTTTTTAGCCCATATTATAGTACAAAAGAAAAAGGCAATGGTTTAGGATTGTATATGAGTAGAATATTAATTGAAGATAAAATGAATGGAAAAATTTATTTTAAAGATACTAAAGAGATTACGACACTTGCCATTGAATTACCACAAAAGGCAGAATTATGAAAATATTATTACTAGAAGATAATGACCGACTAAATAATAGTATTGTAAAAAGACTAGAATTAAAAGGATATAAAATTGATTCCTTTACAGATGGGCATAAAGCTTTAGATAGTATCTATGATGGTTATGACTGTTTTATCCTTGATATAAATGTACCTTCAATTGATGGAATTAATATACTAAAAGAGATTCGAGAACATGATAAATCTATCCCTATTCTTATCATTAGTTCTCATATTGATTTAGACACAATAAAAAGTGCTTATGGTTATGGGTGTAATGACTATTTAAAAAAACCTTTTTTTATTGATGAATTAGAAGTAAAAATAGAGAAGTTGTGCCAATTAGAAGATGCAATTATTCAACTAGATGAGGATTTTACTTATCATATGGAAAAAAGAGAACTCTATAAAGATGGACAAATAAAACTTACAAAAAAAGAAACATTATTATTACATCAACTATTAACTCATAAAAATAAAGTATTAAGTTATGACCATATTTTAAATTACGTATGGGAAGGTGATATTGCTACAACAGATAGTATACGAACTCTTGTTATGCGTTTACGTAAAAAAATACCACAAAACTCTCTTGAAACAATTGTTGATTTTGGATATAAATTTAATTTAAGAGAATAAATAATATATTAAATTAAATAGCCATACTTTAAGTTTTATTTTATTATTATAATTACCATAAAGGTAAAAAATGACTAAATTAATAATAATCGGCTTTATACTATCATTAAATCTACTATCACAAGAGATTAAATTAGGTATGTCAACTGATCTTTCAGGTCCTATAAAATATATTGGAAATCATATGAATATAGGAATTCAGACATATTTAAAAAAAAACAATACTACAAAAAATAGTAAATATACTTTCTCTCTAATTACCTATGATGATAACTACAACCCCATACAAGCAAGTAAAAATGTTCATAAACTTATCTATGAAGATAAAGTTTTAGCTCTCTTAGGAAATATGGGAACACCTGCATCTAAACTTACAATTCCTATGACAAATGATATAAATATAGCTGCGTTTGGTTACTACACAGGGGGAAAGTATGTTAGAAAAGAACCCGCTGATAAAAATGTATTTAACTATAGAATCTCATATGAACAAGAAGTGAAATTTATAATTTCAAATCTACTAGAAAAAGGTATTAAACCAAAAGAGATTGCTTTTCTTTCACAAAATGATGCATACGGAAATTCTGGATATTTTGCAGCAATTAAAGAACTTAAAAATAAAGGTTTTAAGAATACTCATAAAATACTCAATGGGCGATATAACAGTCATTCTTTAAATGTTGAATCATCCCTTAGTAAACTACTCGATCACCCATCTGAACCAAAAGTTATATTGATGTTTGGAATTACTAAGCCAATTATCAAATTTATACAAATTGCAAAACAAGATTTTCCAAATACAACATTTATAAGTATCTCCCCTATTAGTCAAACAAAAATTATAGAAGAGCTTAAAAGTAAAAGTGACGATCTAATCATAACACAAACTGTTCCTTTGCTATCCTCAAAATTACCTATTATTAAAGAGTTTTTAAAAGAGTTTACATTACATTTTCCCAACGAAAAACCAAGTTTAGCATCATTAGAGGGTTATATAGTAGGAAAACTATTTGTTACAAGTATAAATAAGTCAGATATACAAGTTAATAATAGAGAAAGTATTATAAGAATTTTATCTAATAAAGAAGATATAGACATTGGATTAGGTTTTAAATCTAGTTTTACTCAAAAATATAATCAATATTCTTCTAAAATATGGACCTCTATTATTAAAAATGGTATAGTAAAAGAATATAACTGGAATGAAATGGAGTTAAAATAATTATGCCAATTCATATTTTTCAAAAATTAACACAAAATTTATCAATAAAACAAATTGTTATAGCTGGGGTTGTTATTATGGCATTTGTTATAGGAATTTTTTCTGCTACAATGATATATTTTACATCAACTGTAAAATTTGATAAAGAAACACTTCGTACGATTATTACACTAGAAGAACAAAATCATGCAATCTTGAAAAATGTAAGAATTATAAATGACTTAAATACAGAAATTTTACTTAATAATTCTATCCAAGAAATAAAAAAAATAAAATTACCTAATATCGAAGATGAATATCAGCATTTAACAGAAATACTTAATAATCAAAAAAATTATAACAAAAAAATTGATTTACTTCATACACTTATTCAAAAAAAACTTATGATTCAGAAAGAACTGTACCAAAATAAATTAAATAGTTTACAAAATGAAGAATCATTAAACCTATATATTGAAAATATGCAACAAAATATTTTAAATATACAAATTATTACAGAAAAAATTGCAGGGCAAGTAGTCCTAAAAAATAAAAGAAAACTAAAGTCGTTAAATAATACTGATATCTCAAAGACTTTATTTAATAAAAGAAATTTAATTTATAAAGAAATAGAAGAGATTCAATCTTTAACAAAAAACTTGTATACGCACATTTTAAAAATACCAATTTTGCTTAATGATATCATACTTACTGATGATTTATACAAAATCAACCATTTAGACAAAAATATTATTTTTCAAGAGAACTATCTAATTGCAACAATCTATCAAAATTTAATATCTAATGATGATTTCTATAATAACTATCAACCAGACCTACATAAATTTAATACTTACTTTGGTTCTATTAAAAAGACTCAAGGGTTAATTATCGATTTAAAGAAAAATGCTATTATTAATAATAAAACTTTAGATAATTTAATTAACGAAAAAAATCAATTAGAGCAAATAGTTTTTATAGAAATTAACAAAATGGATGAGATATCTAAAAATATCAAATTTAGCATCTTAAATAAATCCGATACTACTGCACAAAAAATTACATATATCGTTATTTCAGTGAGTATAATATTTTCAATCTTACTTATTATTTCTGCAATCATATTAATAGCTAGAATCAATGTTCCACTTGATTTTATTACAAAATTTATAAAAGAAATTGGTTCAAAAAGTAAAACACTCTCTAGTAAACTACCAGTAGGTATTGATGATGAATTTGGACAATTATCAAACTCCTTTAATAATATGACATCTACTATTGAAAAAAATATCACCAAGATTGAAGACTTATATATAGAAATCGAAAATACCCAAAAAGAGATTATATTTACAATGGGTGCTGCAGGAGAATTAAGAAGTAAAGAAACAGGACAACATGTTAAAAGGGTTGCCGAATATTCTAAACTACTTGCACTATTATATGGATTAGATGAAAAAGAAGCCGAACTTATTAAGTTAGCTTCACCTATGCACGATATTGGTAAGGTAGGTATTCCTGATGCAATACTACATAAACCGGGAAAACTTGATAGTGATGAATTCAAAATTATGAAAACTCATGCACAGTTAGGATATAATATGTTAAAGAGTTCAGATAGAATTATTCTAAAATCTGCATCAATCGTAGCACATCAACATCACGAAAAGTATAATGGTAAGGGTTATCCTCAAGGGTTAAAAGGAGAAGGTATACACATATTTGGAAGAATAACTGCAGTTGCAGATGTATTTGATGCTTTAGGGAGTGAAAGAGCTTATAAAAAAGCTTGGCCTGATCAAAAAATTCTTGATTTATTTAAAGAAGAAAAAGGTGAACATTTTGATCCACAACTTATTGATTTATTCATTGATAATAAAAAGAAATTTTATAAAATAAGAGATATGTATAAAGAAGAGGTATAATAAGAACAAAATAATTTTCTAACTAGAAAAGGAGAAAGAGATAAAACTCTTTCTCCTTTTTTAAAAAGTAATAATTATAAACTTAAATAAATAAAACCCTCTTCTACTTTAGTATCATATTTCTTAGTACATTCGCCACCTTCATCTTTAGCAATACCTGTTTCTAAGTCAATATCCCAGTTATGTAAAGGACAGGTAACATATTTTTCATGTACAAGTCCTTCGCTTAATTTACCCTCTTTATGTGGACATTCATTATTAACTGCAAATATAGAGTCATCTTTTGTTTTAAATACAACAATCTCTTCTTCTCCGATAATAATTTTTCGTGAACCCATTGATGGAACGTTTTCTACTTCTGTAATTTTAATCCAATTTGCCATAACTATGCTTCCTTTGCTTCAAAACTTGGTGAATTTTTTGGATCTATTACAATAGAATCAAACTCTTTTGTAAATCCTGAGTCAATTGCTTGAGCCCATGGATCAACTTGTGCATGTTTTTGAGATTCATCAAATCGTTCTGCATAACCTTTACGTCTAGGTTCATCAAACATACCCTCTTTAATGAACTCTAATCCAACTCTTTCAATCCAGTGTGCAGTTCTTTCTAAATAATATGCATCTTCTCTATAGAACTGCATAAATGCTTTTGTATATTCAAATAACTCTTCATCTGTTTCAACTTTACATAAAAAGTCTGTTACTCTTACTTTAATACCACCATTACCTGCAATATGAATTTCCCATCCAGAATCAACACCAATAACACCAAAATCTTTAATCGTTGCTTCAGCACAGTTTCTTGGACATCCTGATACAGCAATTTTATATTTATGTTGTGTCCATGATCCCCATGTCAGTTTTTCTAGTTTAACACCCATCCCCATAGAATCTTGAGTACCAAATCTACAGTAAGTATTACCTACACATGTTTTAACTGTTCTAAGCCCTTTTGCATATGCTTGTCCAGATACAAAACCTTTATCATTTAAATCTTTCCACATTGGTGCTAACTGTTCTTTTGTCACACCAAACATATCAAGTCTTTGACCACCTGTAAACTTAACAGTTGGTACATCATACTTAACAGCAATATCAGCAATATCTTTAAGTTCTTTAGGAGTAGTTAATCCACCCCAAATTCTAGGAACTACAGAATATGTACCATCTTTTTGAATATTTGCAAGCATTCTATCATTAACAAGAGTTGATCTTTTGTCATTTTTGTATTTATCATCATTGTATTTAACTAATAAATAATAATTAATAGCAGGTCTACATTTGATACAACCATCTTCAGTTTTCCAGTTTAATTTTTTGATTACTTCATATACATCTGTAAAGTCATTATTATCTATTGTATCTTTAATCTCTTTATGTCCAACATCACAACAGTCACAAATACCTTCAACAGTATCATTGTATTCATCACCTAAAGTATCAACTAAGATATCTTCAACTATACCTAAACAAGATCCACATGAGGCTCCCGCCTTAGTGCAGGTTTTTACTTCACCTAAAGTTTTTAAGTCTTGCTCTTTAATGGCACATACTACAGCACCTTTAGTTACACCATTACATCCACAAATCTCTTCATCGTCACTCATAGCTTTAATGTCATTACCACCATGACCAGCATCACCTGAAAGAGCAGATTTACCGAATAATATTTTAGTTCGTAAATCACTAATATTTGTTTGTTCTTTTAATAACTTTAAATACCAAGAAGCATCAGCTGTATCACCATATAAAACAACACCAATAATTTTATCTTCATAAATTACAAGCTTTTTATACACACCAACTTTTTCATCAAGTAAAATCAACTCTTCTGTAGTTTCATCACCTAAATAATCTCCCGCAGAAAACAAGTCAATACCTGATATTTTCAGTCTAGTAGATAATGTAGAACCACTATAACCTTCAGATTCAACATCTGCTAATTTTTTAGCACAAAACTTCGCTTGTTCATAAAGAGGTGCAACTAAACCATAAGTATTCCCACCATGTTCAGCACATTCACCAATAGCAAAAATATTTTCATCACTTGTTTGTAAATGATCATTTACAACAATACCTTTTTTTGTATCAAGTCCAGTTTCAATAGCAAGTGCTTTATTTGGAATAATACCTGTTGCGAATACTACGATATTTGAATCTACACTTGTTCCATCAGTAAATGAAACTTTTTCTACTACTTCATTACCAGAAATTTCTTCAATTGTAGTGTTCAATTTAAATTCAATACCATATGACTCAAGATTTTTTTGAAGGAGTCTTCCTCCTGTTGAGTCTAGCTGTTGAGACATAATAGAACCACTTCTATGTACTAAAATAGTTTTAATACCATGCATTGCAATACCATAAGCAGCTTCAAGACCTAAAAGACCTCCACCAACAACAACTGCAGTTTTTTCTTTAGAGATTAATTCTAAAATAGTATCACTATCTAGTTTTGTTCTAAAACCAATAACATTTTTAAGTTCGCTACCCTTTGTTTTAGGAATAAAAGAATTTGAACCCGTTGCAATAAGAAGTTTATCATAAGTAAGAACTTTACCACTTTCAGATGTTACAGTTTTAGCTGATTTATCAATAGCAATAGCTTTATCACCTTTATGTAAAGTGATATTATGTTCATCATACCAAGTTTTATGATTGATTATAGTATCTTCAAATGTTTTTTCACCAGATAAAAGGTAAGATAACATTATTCTATTATAGTTATAATGTGGCTCATCTCCAAAAATTGTAATATTGTATTTATCTTTAGTGATATCAAATAGATCTTCAATAGTTCGTAAACCACTCATTCCATTTCCAATAACTATTAAATCTTGTTTCGTTTCATTAGATTGTGACATTTATTTCTCCCTTTAACTTAACTTTACATTATGTTTATTTTATACTGAACATTATAACTAAAATAAAAACAAATTAATGTATATTAAGTATACAGACTATTCTTAATTTTACATTAATTTATTACTGATTAAAGTTTAAAAATAATGCTGCATTAATCACTAGCATAATATAAAATCCAACTTTATAAACCATAACAGGATTTTTTTCAATCAATGATGCATTTGCATTAAAAAATGGTTTAACTTTATCACTGTTATCCACTTCATATAACATATTTGAATAATTCTTATATCGAATATCTTCATCTATAGAAATTGAACGTAAAATAATTGATTCTAACCAAAGAGGGATATTATTATTAAATTTTTTTGGTGTCTTAGGCTCTTTAAAAACTGGTGTTTGAAATGGTTCTATCTCTCCATAAGGAAATTTACCTGTTAAAGATTCGTATAATGTTACTCCTATTGCAAAAACTTCGGAAGATTCATTTATACTTTTTCCTTCAAATCTTTGAGGAGCTAAATAAGAAGGTGTCCCTGCCCGACTATTTAAACTATATATTTCCGTCATACTACCAAAATCAATTATTTTAAATATATTTTTACCATCTCTTTGTGTTACCATAATATTTTCAGGTTTTATATCTCCATGAACTAAATCAAATTTTAATAAATATTCACTCATTTTTAGAAGTGTTTTTGCAAGTAGTAGTGCATCATCTATATGTAAATTTCGTTTTTTTAAATATGTTTTTAAATCAATTCCATCAATTGCTTCTTGAACGTAGTATCTATACGATCTATTTTTAGGAATAACAGCTTTCGGGAAAAATCCAGCCTTTAATCTTTTACTATTCCATGCTTCTTTTATAAATAAATCTAGAATTACATCATCATCTATAGCTTCTTTGGCTGGAAATTTTAATACATATTTTTTCCCTTTTTTTTCACATAACCATGTTCTATTATTTTGAATAAGTGATTTTTGTAAAATATAACCATCAATCTCTTCCCCTTTTGTTAAACTCAAAGGTATTGCTAAAACCTGTTTTTTCAGTAGCTCTATTGGATTTTCCTCTAGAATTTCCACAATAACTGCTGTAGTATCATCAGGGAGATGATCATCCATTAATCTACTAGCTTTTTTTACAAGTAACGTTGCACCATTTTTCATCTCATTTTCAAGTCTATCATCACTCATAACACTATATAATCCATCACTACACAAAAGAATTTTATCATCCTTTTGAATAATATTTTCAAAGAAATATGGAGTAACTGTTTTATCTATTCCTATGGCTTGGGTCAAAACATTTTCATATCCTGCTTCTTCCATTGCATGGTCATGAGAAAGCTGTTTAAAATTATTATCTCTATTTAAATATACTCTACTATCTCCAACATTTGCACCATATAATCGATTACCTTCAATTACAACTATAGTTAAAGTTGTTACAAGTTCAACACTTTCGTAGTTAACCATCGACTCTTCATATAAAATAGAATTTATAGATGAAATAAAATTTCTTAATGATTTTTCAATACTCCAGATACTTGGTTTACTTTTAAAGTTTGTCATCAAATAATTTGTAACTCTTTTGGCTGCCGCTGCACCTTCTGCTGCTGAGCCTACTCCATCACAAACTATTGCAATAGTTAAATTATCAATCGTTCTTGAATCATAGAAATCATCACCCGTTAATTCTTTTCTTTTTGCAAGCGAAAAACCCGAAGTTTTAATATTGTTTTTTATCATTTTAATCTTTTCTTTCACTATTAAGGATAAGAAGAAATAAAAATTCTTCTTATTTATAATAGTAGTTATTTTTTACTATTACGCTATATAGAAATCGTATCTTTACCTTCAAAGTTTTTTTCATTTGCATTAGCTACAATTTTATTTGCTATTGTTTGTGTCTGATGTGCTATATCTTTAGTTGCACCAGCAACAGAACTATTTTTTTGTGTTTGCTGGTCTAACTGAGAAACTGCATTATTTATTTGTTCGATTCCTGCGTGTTGTTCTTTACTAGCCATCTCAACATTAGAAATCAATTCTAAAGTTTTTGTAATACTATCATTTAAAGAAGTATAGCCATCAATCATATCATCTGAAATCTTTTTCCCTTTATTTGCTTTACTTGTAGCATTTTCAACAAGTGCTTTAATCTCATTTGCAGCTTCTGCTGATCTACTTGCTAAATTTCGTACTTCTTGAGCAACCACTGCAAACCCTTTTCCAGCTTCTCCTGCAGTTGCAGCTTCAACCGCTGCATTTAAACTTAAAATATTAGTTTGAAATGATATTTGATCTATAACACTTATTGCCTCATTAATAGCATTAACTTCTTGATCTATCTCGTTCATTGCTTCTGTTGTTTGATTTGCTAACTCTTGTCCTGAATTAACTGAACTTTTCACATCATTTCCATAGTTTGCCATTTTAATTACCGAAGTAGTAGTACTTGAAATATTACTTGTTATCTCTTCTAAAGCAGCAGCAGTTTCTTCTAATGAAGCTGCTGCTTCATTAGAAGATTGATTTAAGTTATCAACATTATTCAATAACGTAGTAGAACTCTGTTGTAATATTAAACCATTCTTCTTATTTTCAACTAACATACTTGTAATAATATCAGCTAAGACATTTAAACCTTTAGATGTATTTCCTACTGTATTTGGGATACGATGAGTAAAATCTAATTCTTGAAATTTCACTAAAGCTAAATCTATTTTATTAATATCATTTGACACTTTTTTTGTTAATACCGCTAACATTTCATTAAATAACACTTTTAACTCATCTAGATCTTTATTTTCAGTAGATACAGTAATACTTTGTTGAATTTTTCCATCTTTAACTAATGATACAATTCTTTTTACATCATTGATAAATAATTCGTCTTGTTTCATCAACGATTGAGTTTTATTTATGTTACTATTAATAACTTTTGCCATAGTTCCTATCTCATCATTTGAACTATCATTAAGCGGTGTTACAGTATTTATTTCTTTATTTAAATATTTAAAAAATCCAAGTAAATCTTCTTGAAACTTACTGAGAGGTTTTGCTAATTGTGTATTTATAAAATACATTATTACTAAAATAACAATGATTAAAATAACTAATGAAGTAATAATTATCATATCTCTTAAATCATGAGCAGGCAATAATGCTTCATGCTCATCCATTTCAGCAATAATAGCCCATTTACCTTGACCATATAAGTCAACACTTGTATATACACTTAAAACTTCTCTACCTGTTACACTCGTAATAATATCTTTTCCAGAAAGGGCATTATTTATTACAGCTTCAGTACTTTTTGTTTGTACTTTCCAAACACCAATAGTAGATCCTAATGATTGAACTATATCATATTTAATATCTTTTTGAAATCGAGAATTACTTCTCATTTTATAGTCTTCACCCACAAGGTATACTTCACCAGTTTCACCTAAACCTGCTTTTTCATATTTACCATTAAATTGCATTATATTATTAATGGCATCAACAGGCATTTGAAAAATTAAAACACCTTTTTTTACTCCATCAATAAATATTGGTGTTGATATAAATGAAGCAGCACTATTATAAGATGGTTCATACGGTTTAAAATCATCAAAACCTAATTCACCCTCTTTTAACTCTAAAGCTTTTTTATATGCCCTAGCAATACCAGTATTTGAATAGACTCCATTTTTTAAGTTAGTTGCATAATCTTTCTCTTTAAAATCAGTATAAATAAGATTACCTTTTAAATCAACCATAAAGATATCATACAATTCATATGATGTTAAAATTTTATCAAATGAAGTGTGATATTTTTTATGAGCTTTCATATATGTACTATCATATTTAGCATTATAAAGCATATTGTTTTTTTCACCTAATTTAGCTGTACTATTTGAAATAAAAATATATTGTGCAACTAAAGCATTACTATCTGCGGGTAAATACTCATTTGTAGATTTTCTTTGTTCAGAATTAGGTACATTATAACTTACAGAATTTAAATAATTTTTTTCAAAATCTGATTCTAAATTATTTTTAACCACTGTTAAATCTAAAGGTAATTCTTCATAGAGCTTATAAAAACCATCTTCAAAAGCTAAAAAAGCATCTTTAGTACCTTCATTTACTGCAACTGAAGTAAGTAAACCTTTTAAATAATTTAAGTAATTACTTATTTCTTGATGTTTTCCTACTTCTACACTATTCAATTTTGAAAATCGTGCTTTTAGTAAAGCATCTGTTGATTTGCTAACCGACAAAATTGTTAATATGATAGATAGAATTAATAATCCAGCCATCATAACTGCTGTGATTTTCCCTTTGATTGACATATTTTTCATTTATTACCTTTTTATTTGTTGTCTATATTCTCTATAGATACCTAAAATAGAATATCATGAGAATCTAATCAAATTTACACTTAAATCTGTAGAATCTGTTTTTATTCAAATTTTATATATACAATAATTGCATCATATAGTATTTTTTATATTGTATAAATTCTATTATAATTTTGTATTTTTTATATTGTTAAAAAATAATCATAAAAAAAGGTGGGAAATAACCCACCTAACAATCAAAATAAATTTAATAATTAAATTTTTCCACCAGCTTGAACTCCCCAAGTAGTTCGCCATCTAGTTTTCACGATACTCAATCCTGCAAGAGCAATAATTACTACTGCTGCAAATATTAAGAATCCTGCTGTATATCCATCAAATGTACCTTTTGACCAACCAAGTGTTTTAATTAAGGCTGTTCCACCTAATCCACCAGCACAACCAACAAGTCCAGTCATAATACCAATATCTTTACCAAATCTTTGAGGTACAAGTTGGAACACTGCTCCATTTGCCATACCTAGATTTGCCATAATTAAAAATAATACAAAGATTGCTACATAAAATGGTAATTCAATTGTTGCTGTTACTGTCACAAGCAATGCAACCATACCATAGAAAAAGTAAAGTGATTTTACTCCACCAATTTTATCAGCAGTGTTTCCACCAAAAGGTCGTAAAACTGCACCTGCAAAAATACATAAAGCACCAAAGTATCCAGCAATAACTTTAACATTTGATTCATCTAAAACATCAAGACCAAAAGCTGCCATATCTACACTATATGTATTCATTAAATACACTTTCATATATCCAGCAAATCCTACAAATCCACCAAATGAAATAGCATAAAATAATGAGAACCACCAAGTATCTTTATCTTTAAGTAATTTACCATAATCTTTAAGTTTTTTAGGTCTTGCTTTATATACTGATTCTGGAGCATTTTTAGCTATAAATCCATACGCAACAAATACAACAGTAGCCATAACAGCACCAATACCAAATACTGCATCCCAACCATATAGTTCAGCTAGTTTTGGAGCAAATAAGAAATCGATAACAACACCAATATTACCAGCACCAGCAATTCCAAGAACAACACCTTGAAGTTTTGGTGGATACCATTGTCCAGCTTGTGGTAAAGCTACCGCAAAAGATGCACCTGCAAATCCAAGCCCAAGAGCAACAATTAATAATGCATCATAAGTAATACTATCACCCATCATATATGCAGTTGAAAGTGCGGCAATAACAATTGCTTGTGATATCATAGCTGTCAGCTTAGCACCTAATTTATCTACACCAAATCCTAAAACAATTCTAAGAATCGCACCACTTAAAATAGGAAGTGAAAGTAAAGTTGCTTTTTCACCTGCTGTCATTATGTGACCTGTTAAAGCTAATGCTTCACTAATCTCTGTACTTAATGGTCCTAACATTGTCCAAACCATAAAACTCATATCGAAATATAAAAATGCCATGAACAACGTCGGTGCATGTCCTTGACCTTTTAAATCTTTTAATC
>JAONGR010000014.1 GCA_028375605.1 Arcobacteraceae bacterium | reverse complement strand
CTAGTGAAAAATAAAAAATCTTTTCACTATCACTTATCTCTATTTGTATACTTTTTTTGTTCTTCCTTTTTTATTTGAGGTCTTGGAACATCAGCAACTTCAAGCTTTACCTCTTTTAGAACTTTTTTATTAACTGTAATATCATATTGTTTTGTTTTTACTATTTTTACTGTGCCACTTTTTTTATCAAAATACTTTACCTCTATACTGGGAATGGTAAAATCATCTTTTCCTACAATAGAATACGTTTTACTATACTTACCACCATAAATATTATCTTTAATATCATATTCTTTCTGTGATGGGTTATCATAAATAGTTGTATTTGGAATATCTAATTTTACCTCATCTAAATCATCGATATTTCCTCTTCCTGTTATATATAAATTAAAAGATACAGCATCACCTTGATCAATTGTAGTTTTATCTATTGTTGATCGAATAGCAAAATCTCCAATTAAATTTACATTTTCAGGAAGTTTTTTAATATTTAACACTAATTTATTAGAATAAACAGGGGTATTAAGAGTAGGAGCAGAGAGAAAGAAACCTCGCCCATAATTACTTTGTACAGTTGACACAACAATCTTTAATGGCTCAAGTTCAACTCTACCCTCTTTTTGAGGAAAGAGTAAATATTTTAGCTCTTGTTCTACATACTTAGTATAACTATTTTGTGACTTTTGAGGTTGTAGCTCTTTTACCCAAAAGTTTTCAAAACTTGGTTTATTGAAATTCAACCCAACAATTTCTAAATCTTTTTTATATTTAAATTTTAAAGTAAATTCAATAGCTTCTCCAACATAAGCATCTTTTTTATCTACTTTGATTTCTAGATCATATAAGTCTGATTTGGTCTTTTCAACTTTTAACATTTTGATAGTTTTTGCTTCTGTTTTTTCTATTTTATTATCAATTAAAATCTCAAATGAAGGGATATGGATATCAGTTTTAGATACCAAAGAATACGCTTTCTCGAGTTGAAAAGACTTTTTTGAATTCACTATAGTTATATTTCGAGATGTTCCTGCATTCGATACACTACTTCCATCTATTGTATTGATTTCGGGTATCTTTATTTCACTTCCTGAAGCTATTAACTTAAAAGTTACTATATCGCCACTATAAAAGGTATTGGGTGCTTGTAATAAAACTTTAGCATTTACAATAGAGGGTATTGCTAAAAATAAGATACTTAAAATTATTTTACCAAGGTTGTTTTTTATCATAACTACTCTCTTTATCTGTTTTTACTTTTTGCATATAGATTGGTGTTCCATTCTTTTGCAACATGTTCATCCATTTTTTTTCTTCCATATCTGACAACTCATCTTTGTTCTCTTTTGAGCCTTGCATTTTACTTTCATCTTTTTTTTCTTTATTTTTTTGTTTTGATTCTTTTTCTTCAGACTTTTTATTTTTGGTATCTTGTTTTTTTGAATCATCAGTATTATTTTTATTTTCTTCTTGCTTTTTCTTCTCTTCCTGTTTTTGATTGTTCTCTTGATCACTTTGGTTCTGACTTTTTTGATTGTCTTTTTCAGAGTCCTTTGAATCTTCTTTCTTCTCTTCTTTTTTATTTTTATTATCTTGATTTTTTTTATCGTCTTTATTATTTTTATCTTGCTTTTTCTTTTTTTCTAATTCTTTTTTAACCATCTCTAAATTTTCTTTTGTTTCTTTATCTTTTTTAATCTCTAAAGATTTTTCATAAAACTCTTGAGCTTTTTCTAAATCGTTAATATTTACATAACTATTACCTAAATTATGTAATTTTTTGGCTTCTAACTCTTTATCTGTAGTAATAACTTTATCATATACTTCAATTGCTTCTTTATACTTACCTTCCTTATATAAAGAATTACCTAGATTGTATAACGATTCATTATTTGTACTCACTGTTCTGTATGTATTACTTGCTTTTTCATATTCTTTATTATTATAAGCTTTTTTTGCATTTTCTATATTTTCAAAATTAAAAGTATATGCAAAGGTATTAGTTGGATGAAACACAAAAGAAAATATCAAACCAATAACAAAAATATTAGAAATAGATGTTTTTCTTTTAAAAGTTGGAAATGAGCTAAAAGAGATTAATAATAAAAACAGTCCCAATGCAAGTGGATAATAAAATAATTCGGTATAAACTTTTACTTTCTGAATATTCAATTCCTCTTTTTTGGATTGGATATTTAATCTATTGATTATCGCTCGAACATCCGAATCATCAAGCGTAAAATCAATATAACCGCCACCACTTTTTAAAGAAAGATTCTTAATTGATTCATTGAGTTTAACTCTAACAATATTACCATCTGTATTTGTTAGATAAGAACCATCTTTAGGTATAGGCGCACCCTCTTTTGTAGCTAATCCTATAGAATATAATACAATATCATTTTTCTTTAAAAATTCAAGTTCATCTTCATAGTCATTATTATTACCTCCATCACTTAATACAATTAGATTTTTCACCTTATAATCAGCAAGCATATATTTTGTTGCTTCAAGTGTAGAAAAGATGTTTGAGCCATTAACAAAATCTAAATCTGTATTTAAGTTATCCACTATAAATTTTAATGAAATAAAATCTTCAGTTACTGGAGATAATATAAAAGAGTCTTTTGCAAATAAAACAACTCCAATTGTAGAGTTTTGTGAAATCTCAATTATCTTTTGCAACTTTTTTTTAGCAAGTGATATTCTATTAGGATAGATATCTTCTGATAACATTGAAGTTGATACATCGAGTGCTATTACTATAGGGATAAGTGATTGTTGTACTTTTTGCTCTTTCTTATTTATAACAGGTCTAGAAAGTGCTATTATAAATAATATTAAAATCAAGAAAAACATTATATTTCTACTTTTTTTACTAAGATATGGTGTTCCTACTCTTAATTTTTCCAAGACCTCTTTTGAAAAATGTTTCTGTATCGAACTTTTAGAAGTGATGATTAAAATAAAAAGTAAAAGTAATGGCATCAACATAAGATACAAAACATTTGGATTTAAAAATTCCATTAAAGTTTCTCCCTTTTATTTTTAAAGTATACAAAAAATAATAAGGATAAAAAACTAAGCATTAAAGGATAAAAGAAATAATATTCTTTTATAACAATTTTATTTTGATCAATTTTACTTTTCTCAAGTTTATTTATAGCTATATATATATCTTTTAAATCATTTTTCGTATAAGCAACAAAGGTTTTACCACCAGAGATATTTGACAATTCTTTTAGGGTATAGGTATTTGCTCTACCTATTGCAATAGTATATATCTTGATTTTATATTTCTTTGCTAGTTTCAGTACAACGGATAAAGGTATATTGCTAGCGGTATCTTCTCCATCTGTAATTGCAATAATAATTTTTGTTTTTGTTTCTTTTTGTTTTAAAATATTTATTGATGTAGCAATACTATTTATTAATGCCGTCTTGTCCCCTACTATTCCTATATTCAAACTTTTGATTATACGCTCTTGTGCTTTTTTATCATAGCTAAGAGGAGATGCAGTCATAACTGTGCTACCAAATACAACAATTCCAATATTATCATTTATTCTTTTTGAAACAAAATCATTTACAATCTCTTGAACTACTTGCCATCTATTTTGTGAAGTATTAGAAGGATTAAATCCTTTTTCTCTCATTGAACCACTAGTATCTAGAGAAATAATCATATCGATACCATCTTTTTTATTTTTTATAGTATCCAGTTCTTTTACAGGTGAGGCAAGTGCAATAATACTAAAAAGAATAGTAATCCATTTGAGGATTGTTATAAAACTACTTCTCATTCCACTAGACTTCTCAAATATTTCTAAATGTGGAATATAAAATGATTCATATTTTGCTTTACAATACTTATTACAAATTAGAAACACTACAATAATAAGTAGGATATATGGATATTCAAATTTAATTGTTAATAATTCATCTAACATCTAAGGTTTCCATAAATACACTAAATTTTGTTTTTATATTTGAGCTAAATTGGAGATCGATATCTTTTTTGTATTTATAACTAGACAAATCGTTATTTAACTCTTCAAGCAAACGTATTTGTCTATCATCTTTTGCTAAGTAATTAGCATATTTAGAAATAGTATATGCAGTTTCTTTTGTATTTTTAAACTCTAGATTTTGGAGTATTTTATAATACTTCATCTCTTTTGTTTGTTTTTTTGGCTTAATAAATTGGTAAATAAAATAAACTCCAACTCCTAGTGATACAAATGCTAAAACAATTAAAATATAGTAAAAGTAGATACTAACATCGGGTATCTCTAGAATAGGTTTTATATCATGTATTTTTATCATTACTCACCATATATATTATTTCAAAATTCTTAAACTTATTAGTGATATATTATCAAAATTAGTGTACAATTCCACTTATGAATAATATAAAAAAAAATATTTTAATCTTTGGATTTACTAGTGTCTTAATTGGATGTTCTCAGTCAGCTACATCGGTATTTGAAAAAGACGCAATATATGCACAAAATGTTCAATACTCAAAAGTGATTAAATCTGTAGAAAAAGAAACTATCAATGGTCTTTTTAATATAACATATTTAAACTCAACAGATAAAGAACAATGGAATAACAACAATCAAAATTTTCTTGTAGGAACATATGTTTTTGATAACAATGAAGACGATTTTAAAATTTACTTGAATGACAAAAAAGCAATATCATCGCAGATAATAAAGAAAGACAACCCTCTATATAAAAATATAGCATTTCGTAATGATTGGGCAAAATATAAAATCATCTCATTTAGTAATGTTCAAAATAAAACATTAACTATTAAATATACACATCCTACATTTAATACAATCTCTACAACTTTTACAAAAGAATAATATTCTTTAGATAGGATATCAATCTTTCGTGAAGTATTTAACAATCTCTTGAGTTAAGTACTTTTGTTTCTTTTTAATTAGAGGTAATTTATCAATTTTAAAAAATTCTACATTGGTATTTTCTTCTGATAAATTATTTTCATATAAAATACCATTGTGAAAGTATTTATTTAAAGATTCATTATAGGCAACAAGATAAATACCAATATCTTTCAATTCATTTTTCTGAATAAAAAAATCACCCAGTTCTTCTTTTTTTATTTTGATATTACATTCTTCTTGAAATTCACGTAGAGCAGCTTCTATAGGTTCTTCATCAATATGAGCGACACCCTTAAGAAAACCCCAACGTTCATTACTATTGGCTGATTTACAAAGAAGCACCTCTATCGAGTTTCCAGTGTTCTTATATAAACAAATGCCATAAGCTTTTATTTTTTTCAAAATAAATCCTTTTGTAAATTACGAGATTTTTTTATTATAAAGAATATAAGCAATAATAAAAAATAAAATTACAGGAACAATTATAGCTATTTCTGCTAAAAGTATACTTCCTAATGCAAGTTTTTGTAGTAAAAATAAAATACCCCAAACAGATAAACTTAAAAATATCATTCCTGAAATAAATAATGCACTATTAAAAAACCTACTACTAGGTGTCGTATATATAAAAATCAATACTATCAATGGCAATACAAAAAATGGCATAACTACTTGAGAATATAAAATAGCTTTAATTTTATTTGTATTAAACTCTTGGATATCCAATAATAAAATTGCTCGTACAGCATCTATGACTGAATATTGCGCTTTACCTTTATATACATTGCTAATTATTTTCGGTTCAAATCCTTCAAGAGTATATAAAAATTTTTCATAAGAAACATCCAATTTTGAACTATTCCAATTAATATTTGTTGGTTTTTGTGTAATTTTTGTATTAATTACATACCATTTATTATTTTGATAAAATGCTTTTTCACCAACTATAGTTTCAACAACATCATTATCTTTTGTTTTAAAAATATGGATTCCAACAGCTTTTTTTTCAATTGGATATAGTTTTTTAAAGTACACAAAATATTCATTGTATTTTAAAAAAATATTATCTTGTTCATTTACAAAATATCTATTTTGAAGAATCTTATTTCTTTCCTCATACGAATATGCTAGAGGTGTACTTTGCAAGGCAATTAATATAAAGGTAAATAATGTACTAATTAATAATATAGGTACTAGTATCTCTTTTTTTGATATACCTAAAGCATAAAAACTTACCAAAGCATTATCTTTAATTAAAAAGGTAAGAGTTACAATCCAACCAAAAACTAATGATAAAGGTAACGTAATAGTAAGAGTAAAAAATACATTATATATTACATACAAAAGTTGGAGGTTTGCAGAGTTTGGTAATCGAGTAAAATACTGAAGCAAATCAATACCTACAAAAAATAGTTCCAATGAGATTAAAATAATAAAAAAATATTTTATATATTTACTCAATAAGTATTTAGTAATTATTTTCAATTTTTAGCTTTTATTGTGAAGGTAGATTTCACCTCTTCTATTGTTGATTTTTTTAGTGCATCAATAGATTTAATAACATGATTAATAATCATATCTAGTTCAGTAAATTCTTCTTTAGAAAAATCTGATAATACATAATTTGCAACATCAGCCTTATTTTCTGGTTTACCAATTCCAATTCGTATACGGATATAATCTTTACCTATATGACTATCAATAGAACGTAAACCGTTATGTCCACCGTGTCCACCACCAATTTTGAATTTAACTGTACCAAAAGGTAGATCTAAATCATCGTGTATTATTATAATATTTTCATTTGGAATATCATAATAATCTACAATACTAATAACAGATTCGCCAGAAGCATTCATAAATGTTTGTGGTTTAACATATAGGTCTGACATATGTTTTTGAACTGATGCTTGAAAATTTGAATTGTTTATATTTGAAGATGATAGATTTCTAGTTATTTCATCAATAACTAAAAATCCAATATTATGTCTGGTTTTTTTATATTTATCACCTGGGTTACCAAGTCCAGAGATTAAGTACATTCGTTTAAACTTTGTACTATTTAGCTTTAATCACACCAACGATTGGTACTCTTGGATCTAAGAAACACTCAACACCTGTTGGTAATTCGATATCTCTTACTAAGTAGTTACCACCAACATCTAAGTCTGTTACGTTGAAATGGAATTTTTCAGGTAAGTTTTCAATTGCACATTTAACTGCAACTCTATTTCTATGGAAAGATAATAAACCTTTATTTTTAAGACCAATAGGTGTACCTTCTGTTGTAACTGGTACATAATAATTAGTTCTTACACCTGGTTGTGCAATCATTAAGTCAACATGAACTAATGTTGATGTAACTGGGTGTTTTTGATATTCTTGAACTACAACTTTATAAGTTGTTCCTGCTACTTCTACATCGAAAGCTATTGTTTCTTTAGCTTTTAAAAATCTAATATAGTCATTTAATTTGAAAGCTGCATTGATATTTTCGCAACCTTTTCCATAAATGTTAGCAATTAGATAACCATCTCGTCTTAGTTGTTTTGTCGATTGTTTTACGATACTATCTCTAAGTATACCTTGTAACATTGTGTTTCCTTGTTTTAATTTAATTGCGTATTATAGTGAATTTTTATTAAATTATGGTTAAATTAATTTAATTCTTTCTAAAGTAACTCTCAACACCATTTGCGATACCATTTGCAATCAATTTTTGATATCTAGTTGTAGATATTCTATAGCCTTCAGTCGGATGGGTTATATAACCAACTTCAACAAGAACTGATGGCATTTGAGCACCTACTAGAACCCAAAATGGACCTTCTCTAACTCCACCATCACGGATATTACTTTTACCATATTGATTTCGTAAATTATAGAGCATATTTCTCTGAATATCTATTGCCATTTTATTTGCTGCTGTAATTTTAGCACGATTTAGAATCGTAAGTAATGAATCTTTACTACTCCAACCCATACCTGTCATATCACCCTTATTTTCGAGTGCAGCAACTCTTTTTGCACGTGCACTTCTTGCTGGAGATAAGAAATAAGATTCTATACCGTGAGCTTTTTTTGCACTCTTTTTCGGTGCGGCATTTGCATGAATTGAGATAAACATATCAGCATGCTTACTATTTGCATATTTAGTTCGACTAGATAACTTCACGTATTTATCACTAGTTCGAGTTAAGAAAACTTTAAATCCTTTACGTTGTAACTCTTCTTTTACATATTTACTTATTTTTAATGAGATATTTTTTTCTAATCTTTTTTTACCAAAACTAGCTCCACCATCCCTTCCTCCATGTCCTGCATCAATAACAACAGTTTTTTTAGAAGGATACAAAACATTAGTATTAATTACTTTTACTTTTTTCTTAATAACTTTTGTTTTTGCTTTAGATTTTGTTTTTTGTACTTTCTTTATTATTTCATTTTTTTTACTCTTTTTAAGATTTAGTACTTTAATAATAATTTGTTTTCTATTAACAATATAGATGGTTTTAAGATTAGTTCTATGTTTAAAAACTAAACCTAATACATTACTATTTTTTTGAAATATGCTTATTTTATCTACACCAGAAATAGTAAGTTTTGTTGGACTTGCATCTTTAAAATTACCTTTAATATAAAATTCATCGTGATATTTATTTTTTTCTTTTAATTCTTTAAAATCAATAAATGAATTATTAATCTTTTTATTAAAATTTATTATAATGCTATTTTTTGATTGATATACAGATTTAATTGTATATTTTTTTGGCAGTACAGATTTAGTGGTATTTTTTATTACGGATTTATTATCTAAACGATTGAGTTCTCTTTTATATTTTAAAGTACTTATATTTAATTTATCACCATATATAACTAGTTTTTTTAAATAAAGAATCTCTTTTTCTTTATCACTAGCCATAATTGAACCAAGATACAATTTCTTAGTTGTCGTGAATTTATCTTTGTAGTATTTACTATCAACAGCAAAAACAGATTGAAATAATATACATATAATTATAAATGTTTTTACTACTATTTTCAATACTACTCGCCGTTAGTAAGTTTTTCCATTAATTCATGAACAGATATGATTTTATTAAGTCTATATCCATTTGAACCAGTGAAAAAAAGTCCTGTATCTAAATCACCTTCGTATGCGGCACCTAATCTATCTGCAATACAGTATCCAACAGCTTTTGCTTCTACTCCTCTGTTACAAGGTGCTACACAGTTTGAAATACATTGTACTTTTGGAGCTGTATTATTTTCTATGTCAGCTTGTAACTTAGTTACAACTCTTCTAGCAGGTAATCCAACAGGAGATTTTCCTAATTTTATATCTTCTTCTTTTGCATCTAATAATACATTTTTTAATGTAGTATGCGCGTCACATTCAAATGTTCCAATAAATCTTGTTGCCATTTGTACACCAGTACAACCCATGTCGATATATTTATCAATATCATTTTTATCCCAAACTCCACCAGCTGCAATAATAGGAATATCTTCTCCCCAGTTTTTTGCTTCTTCAATAACAGGAGGAACAATTTTTTCTAACTGAAACTCATCTTTGAAACAGTCTTCATATTTAAAACCTTGATGCCCACCACTTAATGGACCTTCAACAATAATTGCGTCTGGAATTCTGTCATATTTTTTCCATTTTTTACAAATAAGCTTTAATGCACGTGCTGAACTAACAATAGGGACTAATGCAACATCAGGAAAGTCTTTTGTAAATTCTGGCATATTTGTAGGAAGACCTGCACCAGTAATTATGATATTAATTCCTGCCTCACACGCGTCTTTTACCATTCTTCCATAATCATTACAAGCATATAATATATTACATGCAATTGGTGCATCACCACATATTTTTCTTGCATTTTCTACAATTTCAAAAAATGATTCTCTTGAGTAGAAGTTCATAACATCTTTTGGTTTGTCTTTTCTTAATACAATATGAACATTTTCACTTTTATTTTTATAGTAACCAGTTCCGACAGAAGAGATAACACCAAGACCACCTTCTTTACTAACATTTCCAGCTAGTTGGTCCCAACTAATTCCAACACCCATTCCACCTTGAATAATTGGTTTTTCAATTTCGTATTTACCTATTTTCATATTATACCTCTGCTTATTTTACTATTACTTTTACGAAGTTCTTTTTACCTTTTTGTAAAACAAACTCTCCTGATTCAAAGCAATATTTATCGTCTTCTATTTTCACTTGATCAATTTTTACTGCTCCACCTTTCATATCTCGACGTGCTTGAGATACAGATGGCACTAAAGAACACTCAACCATTGCTTGTAAAATACCTATTCCATTTTCAAGAGTAAACTCTTTCATTTGGGTTGGTACATCTTTTTTAGCAAATATTTTACTAAATTCTTCAGCAGCAATTTCGCCTTTTCCAATTCCATGAAATCTATTAACAATTTCAATTGCTAATAATTCTTTTATTTTCTTAGGGTGTAAAGTTTTATTTTCTACACCATTTTTAATCTCTTCAATCTCTTTTAAGCTTTTTGAAGAGATTAGTTCAAAATATCTCCACATTAAAATATCAGAGATACTTAAAACTTTTCCAAACATATCATTTGGTTCATCAGTTACACCTATATAGTTTCCTAAAGATTTTGACATCTTTTGAACACCATCTAAACCTTCTAATATTGGCATCATCATTACAACTTGTTGCTTTTTAATATCATATGCTTTTTGTAGTTGTCTACCCATTAAAAGATTAAACTTTTGATCAGTTCCACCTATTTCAATATCAGATTTTAAATGAACGCTATCATAACCCTGAAGTAAAGGATACATAAATTCACTTACTGCAATTGGAGTATTTGATGAATATCTTTTTGAAAAATCATCTCGTTCTAACATTCTTGCAACTGTTAAATTTGATGCAAGTTGAAGGATACCAGAAGTACCCAGCTCTTTTAACCAGTCATTATTAAATACTACGTTTGTTTTATCTTCGTCTAAGATTTTAAAAGCCTGTGTTGTATAACTTTCTATATTTCGTAAAACATCCTCTTTTGTTAATACTTTTCTTGTAGCACTTTTTCCAGTAGGATCTCCAATCATAGCAGTAAAGTCACCAATAAGAAACTGCACAACTCCACCATATTTTTGGAATACTGATAGTTTTTGTAATAATACAGTATGACCTAAATGTAAATCAGGAGCTGTAGGATCAAAACCAGCTTTTACATAAAAGTTTTCACCATTTTCATAAAAATTTCTTAATAATTTTTCAAGTCTTGTATCATCTATTATCTCAGAAGATCCTCTCGTGATCTCTTCCATTGCTTCTTTTATCTTAATTTCCATAACTTTCCTATTTGTAGGCATCTATATTTAAATAAAATTCGATTACCTTTGCCTTTTGTTCTATTAATTCTCTAACTTCTTGTTTATTATCATTTTTAATTTCAAAATCTATACTACAGTATTGATGTGTAGCATATTGATCTTTCCCATATTCTATAAATAAAATTGTAGCTTCATGATCTACTGATAAATGTTTTAATAATTTAGCAATTTCTCCTCTAACACTAGGGATACTCACTACCATTTTATATTTATAAAATTTATCTTTTACCCAATCACAATAAAGCATTTGAGTGTCTTCTTTAATTTTTCTATATGCAGTTTCACACATTTTATGATGAACTATAACATCTTTTGATTCTTTAAGTGCAACAATATCATCACCAACTTTAGGATGACAACAATGGTCAAATGATACAGAATTTATACTAAAATTTGAATATACTAAAACGTTATCAAATTGAATTCTTTTAAGATTTAAAGTCTTTATTTTAAATCGAGCTATTAGTCCATCTTTTTTTCTTACATGATCTAATAATAATTTTTTTATATTCTTAAGATGATCAAGATTATATACTATTTTTTGTAAGTTATGTAAAGTACTTTCTTCCACTTCATCTAATATAGAATTTTTATACCGAGAAAAGATAGTATTCATTATATTTCTACTTGTTAGTTTATCTATATTATTTAAACGACTATGACATAATGTCTTAATCGATTTAATAGCTTTAGTAGTTTTTACCATATCTTGCCATGTACACCTAGGAATAACTTCTTCCCCTGTCATAATTGATACAATATCACCGCTTCTTAACTGTGTTAATAAGGGTTTTTTTATTTTATTTATATTAGCTTGAATTGCTTTATTTCCAACATCAGTATGTATACTATAAGCAAAATCATAAGCAGTAGCACCTCGAGGAAGCGTAAAAATTTCGCCTTTTGGAGAATAAACTACAATGTCTTCACTGTATAAATCTTGCTTTGCATCATTATAAAACTCTTCCACATTTTCATCGTTAGTTGCTAAAGAATGTAACCAATCTAAATTTGGTCCTTTTGATGTATTTCCACCATTTTTATATATCCAATGTGCAGCAACACCATACTCAGCTATGTCATGCATATCAAAAGTTCGTATTTGTACTTCGTATATTTTAGAATTTGAGAAAATTGTTGAATGTACCGTTTGGTAACCATTTTCTTTTGGTACAGAGATATAGTCTTTAAATCTAGCAACCAATGGCTTATAATTGATATGGACAATCCCTAAAACATTATAACAATCAATAGGTTCTTTTACCAAAATTCTTATTGCATAAAGGTCTAATACCTCATCTATACTGACACCTTTTCGTTGCATTTTTAAATATATAGAATAATAATGTTTAACCCTACTATATATTTTAATATCACTATTCAAATACCCATTTTTTTCTAATAACATCTTTGTACTTGATAAAAAATTATTTAAATTTAATTGTGTTTTTTGTTGAAATTCTTTGATATGTTGATCAATTTTTAAATACTCTTCAGGAAAAAGAAAAGAAAAAGATAAATCTTCAAGTACATTTTTTATTGTAGATATTCCTAAACGATGTGCAATTGGAGCATATACAACTAATGTTTCTTCCGAAATTTTCCTCTGTTTAGCTGGACTTAAAGCGCTAAGAGTTAACATATTATGCAGTCTATCACATAATTTAACAACCATAATTCTAACATCTTTGATTGAAGCGATTAGCATTTTCCTAAATGTCAAAGCAGAAGATAAAAGTTTTTTTTCATCACCTGATGCACTTAATTCATGTTCTCTGATCTCTACAATTTTGGTTAGACCATCTACAATACAAGAAACATCTGTTCCAAATTCTTTCTGTATTTCTGAGATCGTAACATCCGTATCTTCTACGACATCATGAAGAAGTGCTGATATAACCATATGTTCATCATTACTATAGTGTGCAGTTATTGTAGCAACAAGTATAGGATGAACTACATATGGTTCACCACTTTTACGAAATTGTGTTTTGTGGGACTCGATTGAATAGGTAAGTGCTTTTTTAACACTTTGTGTAAAATCAAAATTTGATTTTAAAAAATCTATCGCACCATCAATGGTATTGATAGATTTAATTGTTGTTAAAAATTTATTCAACACCATCAATCACTAATATACCTGATGCTATCTCTTTAATCGCAATATCTGTATATTTCATGTTTTTAGTTTGTTCACTGTCTATTAATGGCTTTGCACCTTTACTTAATTCATCTGCTCTTTGACCAACAGCTACACTTAAAATATATCTATCATTATTTACTTTTTCTAACGCCTGTGCTAATATCTCTTCTAATCTCATTTAATTCTCCTATTTTACTTTACTACTGAACATTGACTATAATCACCATTTACGATACTTAAAAGATTACCTTTAGCATTCATATTTGCTACAATAATTGGAAGTGCATTATCTTTTGCTAATGCAATTGCTGTATCATCCATAACTTTAATATGATCTTTTAATGCTTCATCATAACTTATTGTATCTAGTTTTACTGCATCTGAATATTTTGCAGGATCTTTATCATAAACACCATCTACTTTTGTAGCTTTAATTAGTAATGAAGCCTCAACTTCACTTGCTCTTAAAGTTGCTGCTGTATCTGTTGTGAAAAATGGATTTCCTGTTCCTGCACTAAAAATTACAACTCGACCTTTTTCTAAATGTCTTTTTGCTCGTCTTACTATATAAGGTTCTGCAATTTGTTCCATTTTAATTGCTGTTTGTAATCTTGCACTTACACCAATATGTTCTAACGCCTCTTGCATAGCGATACCATTTACAACAGTAGCTAACATACCCATGTAATCACCACTAGTTCTTTTAATAACTCCGTCAGCAGCAGCAGTAACACCTCTTACAATGTTACCACCACCAATTACAATTCCTACTTCAATATTGTTAGTAACCAATTCTTTTATCTCGTGAGCGATATAATCTAGAATTTTAGTATCAATTCCATATCCATTTTCACCAGCTAAAGCTTCACCAGAAAATTTTACAAGAACTCTTTTGTTCACGGCAACTCCTTTTAGAACTATTTATTTTTGCGATTATATCTAAATTGTTATTATTGTATGGTTAAGTTAAATAAAAGATTGATTTATTTAGGTTTCTTTTCTCAAAATTCAAACTCACACTTAACTTACGCTTCATTGATATACTTCCATACATTAAAAAAAAGGATATAAAATGAATATTAGAAAAAAACTACTTGTGATTGCGATTATTGGAGCTACTAGCTTATTATCAGCTGATTTAAATACTATCAATACAATGATAGACAAAATCAATAAAACTAAGGCGCTTGAAGCAAAAGAGGAATTAATGGTTAAACTTAATCAGGAAGTTGAAAAACTAAATAGACTTGATGTTATAAAAGCACAAGAGATGATTGATAAAAAATTATTACAAGCAAAATAAACGTAATAACAAATACTTCATACACATAATATGCTGTAAGATAATTTATTTCTTAAATTATTTTACAGCTATTTTAAATCAAGAAAAGTCTAACTTAATACTAGTTCCTACCCCTATTTTACTCTCTATTCTAATTGTGATTTTCAAAATATCACATAACTGTTTTACAATATCCATTCCAATACCCATTCCACTTTCATTTTCTTTGTAATATCGTTGAAATACTTTACTTGTATTCTTAATCCCTATTCCAGTATCTTTTATAATTAGATTTGATCCATCTAATCCAACAAAAATCTCTCCATTTTTTTTATTATATTTACAAGCATTAGTTAATAAATTATCAAGTATACGCTCTATTGCATTACTATTACTTACAATCTCTATTTTAGTTTCATTTACGTTAAAAATAATATTGGGATAAATTTTTTTAAGTAGCTCTATTTTTTGAACTAACAAATCGTCTAGATTAATTTTTTCATCTATTGAAATATGAGAGGGGGTCATTAACTCTAAATTTTCATATAAAGAAGCAATCCCTTTTGCCGATATCTCAATACGTTCAAGCTCAGGAAATTCACCACGTTTTTTTAACAATCTAGTATTTAATAAGATTGATGTTGCAGGAGTATTTAAATCATGAATTAAATCTTTTAAAAACTCCTCTAGCAGATGCAATGCTTGTCTTATTGGTCTTAAAGAATAAAAAGCAAATCCTACTGAAATAACAAGAATTAAAAAAAACATAACAATAGCTAATATAAATATCTTTTTTGAAAATTCATTATAAAGTTTTTGGTATTTGTCTTTCTCATAAATTATTTTTAATAAATATGGTCCTTTTGATGGGATTTGAAAATATGCGCCTAAACCACCATCGATATGATATATTTTAAAAATTTCTTTCTTTATGTCATTGTCAACTATATCCAAAGAAAAAGTATCTCCTTTAAAATCGTATGAATAATCTTTCATTTGATAAAGTATATTTTTTTCTATATCTTTTATCTGTTCATTATGATACATGTAAAGAACTACACTAGAGAGTAAAAAAAGAGGAATAAAAAATAAAGCAAGTGTTATAAAGAATGATTGTTTTTCATAGTTTTTCAAGCTTATATCCTACACCTTTTGTATTTAAAATGTTGAGTTCTAACAGCTTTTTTAATTTACTAATTAAAACTCGTAAAGCAGTATCACTAGGTTTATTCATGTAGTCAAAAAATGTAGATTTATTAATAGTAACATCTATGTTTGTAAGGAGTAATCTAAATACCTCTTTTTCTACGATTCCAAGAGAAACCTCATCTCCTTTTTTTAAAATACTATCATTATATAAATCAAATACAATATCGCCATATTTTATAGTTGGATTTTTCCTCTTTAAAACAGCCTTTATTCTCGCTAAAAACTCATCTAAATCAAAAGGTTTTTTTATATAATCATCACAACCACAGTCAAAACCTTCTAAGATAGAGCTTGTATCGCGTAAGGATGTAATAAAAAAAGTAGGTGTATTATCATTAGCATCTCTTAAAAGTTTTAAAGTTTCCATACCATTTAATAAAGGAACATTAATATCAAATAAATACAAATCAAATTTATTGTCGTAAGTAGCTTCAATGACCTCCTCGCCATTTTCTACTAAAATCACCTCATAGTTTTCCTCTTCAAGTATTTGTATCATCGTTTGGGAGAGAATAGTATCATCTTCAAGAAGTAATATTTTCATTATTTTACTTTAAATAGTTTTGAAGGGAGTTTCTTTTTTGCTTTAACAATAGCATCTGATTCCTCTCTTGCTTTTTGATTAGTCTTTGCCAACTGCAATTTTAGTTGAGATATTAGAGAATCTCTTTGTTTTTTTGTTTTTGCCTCTTGTACTTTTTCTAATAATATGTCGACATTTGAATTTTGCGCTTGTAAATTCATAGTAAAAAAAATTAAAAAACTAACTGTAAAAAAAAACTGTTTCATCTTTATTGTAAAGTAGTTTTAACACTACTTTTATCCATTTTTTCTATTTGTGTTTCTATCTGTTTTAACGGAAAGATTCTATATTTTTCTACATTACATTTTTTCTTTTTTGCAACTTTGTAGTTTGATTGATAAAACTGTTCTGCAGAATTTATATTTTGAGCAAATATACTTTCAGATTTATTTTTAATTAAAAAAAGTTGTGCTTTAGCTCCAGTAAAATCATTCGAATTAAAATATCCTTCTTTAAATTCTTTAAATATATAAGATGAAGAATATTTCATATTTTTTTCATATTCAATACAATAATTTGGTTTTTTTTCTATTTTTTTAGCTGTATGAATTTTTAGTTGTTTTTTATCAATGATTTTTTCTGTCAGGGGAAAACATCCAGAAAAAACCAATAGTGTTACTATATAAAGAGAATATTTTTTAAGTATCATTAGTTTAATTATCTATTTTGACCAATAATTCTTTTACCACGTTGTTTCGCAACAGTTTTTTTATCTTTATTTTTCTTTTTATTTCCAAATGCCCCACCAGTTTTTTTTCTTTTGATATCATCTTTAGTTTCAACAATAGTTTTTGTAGCAATCATTTTCATTCTTGTTCCAACTTCAAAACCATCAAGATCTAACTTTGGAATTTTTTGATTTAGATATTTTTCAACTTCTCTAATTGTTGCAACATCATATTCATCAAGTAAAGATATAGCGATACCATTTTTACCAGCTCGTGCAGTTCTACCAATTCTATGAACATAATCAATAGGCATAAAAGGTAAATCAAAATTAATAACATAAAATAAATCTGTTATATCTAGTCCCCTAGCAGCTACATCAGTTGCTACTAAAACTCTTATTTGATTTTCTTTAAATTGTGTGATTGCTTTTGTTCTTGCCCCATGTGTCTTATCTCCATGAATAGAAGCTGCTTTTAATCCATCAAGTTTTAAGTTTTTTACTATCTCTTCAGCACTCGCTTTTGTTTTACAAAACACAAGTACTTGTTTCATATTTTTTGTTCCAATTAAAAAAGAAAGCATTTCAAGTTTTTTTACTAGAGTAACAGGATAAGCAACTTGTTCTATTCTATCATTTACTCTATCATTTGATTTAATCTCAATAACTTTAGGATTAATCATTATTTGACCAGATAGTTTCTTGATATTTGGTCCAAGAGTTGCAGAACAAAGTATTGTTTGCTGTAATATTGTTAATGATTTTAATATATCTTGAATATCAGCAACAAATCCCATATCAAGCATACTATCTGCTTCATCTAAAACAAGTGCATCTACTTTTGTTACATTTATTTTTTCTTTTCTAATTAAATCCATAAGTCTACCAGTAGTAGCAATAACAATATGAACTCTTGATTCAAGCTTTTTAATTTGTGGCTTTATATTTGCTCCACCATATACACTACATATTTTAATATCTAAATATTTTGCATATGACTCAATACTTTTTTCTAGTTGTAATACAAGTTCACGAGTAGGTGCGATGATAAGTTTTGTTAAAATTACATTATCGTTATCTTGTTCTTTTCGTTGATTTTCTATATCTTGTAATAGTGGTAATACAAATGCAGCTGTTTTACCTGTACCTGTTTGTGCAATTGCCAAAAGGTCTCTTTTTCTTAAAAGATGTACTATTGAATCTTCTTGTATTTTAGTTGGTGCTTTATAACCTTTATCTTCACAAGCTTTTGCAATCTCGGGACATAATCCTAGTTGTCTGAATGTCATTGATTTCTCTTTTTATTGGATTTATTTAGTATTAATTATATCTAAATTATACTTTAGAGAATAATTTCATATAAATCTTAATATTATTTCTATATAATAAGTTAATTTAAAAGGTGGAACTATGACAGAAAATAAAAATATTATAATTTTTGATACAACATTAAGAGATGGAGAGCAATCACCAGGTGCTTCAATGAATACTTCAGAAAAGATTCAAATTGCTCAACAACTCGAAAAATTAAATGTCGATATTATCGAAGCTGGTTTTGCTGCTGCATCTCCTGGAGATTTCGATGCAATATCTCAAATTGCTAAAACTATAAAAAATAGTTCTATTTGTTCTCTTGCTCGTGCTATTGATGGAGATATTAAAGCGGCAGGGGAAGCTGTAAATGCTGGTGGAAAAGGAAATAGAGTTCATACTTTTATTGCAACTAGTCCTATCCATATGAAATATAAATTAAAAATGGATTCGGCTGAAGTAATCAAAAGAGCTGTTCATGCAGTTGAATATGCAAAAACATTCGTTGATGATGTTGAGTTTTCATTAGAAGATGCAGGAAGAAGTGAACTACCATTTATGAAAGAGATTACACAAGCTGTAATTGAAGCAGGTGCAAGAACTATTAATCTTCCAGATACTGTAGGTTACAGACTTCCATCAGAGATCAAATATATGGTTGAACAGATGGTTGGGTTTGTTGATTCAATTAAATCTGATGCTATTATTTCTTTACATAATCATAACGATTTAGGTTTAGCCGTTGCTAATACTTTAGCTGGTATTGAGGCAGGTGCACGACAAGTAGAATGTACTATCAATGGTTTAGGTGAGAGAGCTGGAAATGCTGCTATGGAAGAGATTGTAATGACTCTGAAAACAAGACAAGATTTATTTCCAGGAATTACTACAAACATTAATACAAAAGAGATTTATTTAGCATCTAAAATGGTTGCAAATATTACAGGTATTGAGCCTCAACCAAATAAATCAATTGTAGGTAAAAATGCCTTTGCACATGAAAGTGGTATTCATCAAGATGGTGTTTTAAAACATCAAGAAACTTATGAAATCATGAAACCAGAAGATATAGGAATTGAAAAAAATAATTCTATAGTTCTTGGTAAACACTCAGGTCGAGCTGCATTTAAAGATACTATAGCGCATTTAGGTTTTCCAGATTTAGAAGATGATAAATTGATTATTGCCTTTAATAGATTTAAAGCAATTTGTGATAAGAAAAAAGAGATTACGGATGATGATATCAGAATGATTGTTGCAGACGAGCAATTAAATGAAAATAAAACTTTTGAAGTTGAAGCAATTCAAATATCTGATTTTTCAAATGGTATTCCAAGTGCAGTAGTAACTATAAAACATGAAGATAAGCTAATTACAGATGCAAGTATAGGCGATGGTGCTATGGATGCTATATTTAAAACAATAGATAGAATCACAGGATACAATGGAACACTTATTGACTATAAAGTAAATTCTGTTAGTGAAGGGAAAGATGCATTAGCAAAAGTAAACTGTAAAGTAACATTTGATGATGGCGCTCATACTATGTTAGGTCATGGATTAAGTCTTGATACAATGATTGCAAGTGCGCGAGCTTACGTTGGTGCTTTAAATAGTTTTTTAAGTGTTCAAAATATGCTAGAAAAAACACAACAAAAATAACAATATAAAGGAGGAATATATGAAAAATATTTTATTATCATTAACTATTATTACAATTGCTTTGTTAAATAGTGGATGTGCAACGTGGGATGGAATAAAGGAAGATTCATCAAATGCATACGACTCTACAAAAGATGCAATACATGATGCAACAAAATAAAATATAGATTATCTATATCTTAAAACAAAAGGATTCTAGTGAATAGCTTTTTTATTAACTTTGCATATTTCTTAGAATCCTCGAAAAATTACTATAAAACCAAACATTTTTTTTATGAACTATTAGAAGACAATAACTCTATAAAAAGAAAATATTTTGATTTCTTCATGATATTTTTAGTACTAAGTACAGTAGCAATCCTCATATACGAAGTAAATCACGAACTTTTACCTTGGTTAGACACTTATGAAACTTTTGCAATCATTATATTTATCATAGAATGGCTAAGCCGATTATGGGTAAGTTCTCATTCACATAAGCACCTTATTCAAGATTATGAAAAGAGTCAGTTGCTTAACCAAAAATACATTTTAAGTAGTTCTCTAAAGAAAATAACAAGAGAAAAACTCTCTTTTATCTTTTCCCCTATGTCTATTATTGATTTATTAGCTATTTTACCTTATTATCGTCCACTAAGAATTTTAAGAATTTTAATGCTCTTTAGACTTTTTAAGATTCTCAGATATACAAATTCAATTAAACAGTTTAGACATGTATTTTTGGAAAAAAAATTTGAATTTCTCACACTTGGTATTATGTTTTTTATGGCAGTTGCTTTTGGATCAACCATTATATTTATATATGAAGGTGCTGGAGTTAATCCAAACATTCACAATTATTTTGATGCTATATATTGGTCGGTTATTACTATTTCAACTGTAGGATTTGGAGATATAAGTCCAGTCACTATTCAAGGAAGAGTTGCGACACTATTTCTAGTAGTAGGCGGAATGGGAGTAATTGCATTTTCAACTTCAATAGTAACAACAGCTCTAAGTGAAAAACTACTCATATTAAAAGAAGAAAAAGTTATAGGTGAAGCAAATAGTTTAAAAGACTTTATTATTATTTGTGGATTTGGACGTATGGGAAAAGTTTTAGCAAATGAATTTGAAAAAACAAATCAAAATTTTATAATCATAGACCAAGATGATGAGACATTTAAACACGCCGACGCACAAAAGTTACTTACTGTAAAAGGTGATGCAACAAACTCTTCTTTACTAGAAAGTATAGGAATTAATAGCGGAAGAGCCTCTACTATTATTGCAATAACTAACAATGATGCGGTAAATTTATCTATAATTCTAACTGCGCGATCTTTAAATGAAAATATTCGTATAATAGCTAGAGCAAATGATACAAAAGTCAAAAACAAGCTTATTTTAGCTGGTGCTTCAGAAGTTATTTTAGCTAATGAGATAACAGCACTTGTAGCATCAGAATATATAGGACAGCCCGTTGCATTTGAAGCAATAGATGATATATTATTAAATTCAGAAGGTGCGATAATGGATGAGATTGAAATTCTAGAAAAGTCAAATTTCATTGGTTATAAATTGCAAGCAATAAACCTAGATAAATTTAATCTCACACTTATTGGTGTTATTCAATCTAAGAATAGAAAAGAATTTATTTTTAATCCAAAAAAAGACAGCTATATCATTCAAGAAAATGATATTTTTATTGTAATAGGATATAAAGATTCTATTACACAATTAAAAATTGATTTACTTTCAAATAAACCCAAAAGAGTTCTAAATGTCTAGTAATAAAATTATTATTTATAGTTTTTCTAAACTTGCAATTCAAATTGCAAGTATTTTATATCACAAAGGTTATGAAATTATCATAATTGAAGAAGACCTAGCATTGGCTAAAGAAGCCAAAAGATTAGGATATGAAGTAAAAAAAATCTCTCTTATGGATGATAAAAACATTATGTCACTTGAAATGAATACAAATATCAAAGCATTTTTTTGCGTTAGTGACAATAAAAATAATAATCTATTTGTTACATTAAGTGTGCGAAACCTCAATCCAAATCTTAAAATAATATCTGTTTCTTTTGTAACACTAGATAATAAAACTATGCTATTAGCAGGAGCAAATAAAATTATAAATCCTTATGAAATTGGTGCGTTAAGAATTTTTCGGCTTTTAAATAAGCCATATATTTTAGATATATTGGACAATATATTATTTAGCGAATCAACTATTGAAGTTTCAGAAATAACTATACAAAAAAACTCTATTTTAGATGGTATTTATCTCAAAAGCACAAATATGATTGAAGAAAATAATCTTATATTATTGGGTATTCAAGATAAAGAGATTCAAGATAAATTTATTTTCTATTCAAGTGGAATCAACCATAAAATTGATTATGGGGATACTATAGTACTCTTAGGGAAACATAAAGACCTTCAAAATTTCACATTATTACTAAATAATAATAATTAATACATTTACCTTATCTTTTCTTTAAATTTTAGATATAATAACATAAATTTATATTTACAAGGGTTAAACAATGACGCAGTTTTATTTTTTCTTACGACTTTTAAAAGAGTCTTTTAGAGATTTAATACCAATTATATTAGTAATTTTATTTTTCCAACTAGCTATTATACAAAGTATTCCAGATGACTGGATGAGAACTACTATGGGCTTAATAATCGTTGGTATTGGACTAGCAATTTTTCTACAGGGTCTTGAGATAGGTATCTTTCCCGTTGGTGAAGGACTAGCCCGGGATTTTGCAAAAAGTGGCTCTACTATGTGGATTCTTATTTTTGGATTTATGATTGGTTTTGGAACAACTATTGCAGAACCAGCCCTTGCTGTTATTGCAGATAAAGCTGCTAGTATTAGTAGTGGTAGAATTGATGCGGATATGCTTCGTTTTGTTGTTGCTGGTTCAGTAGGTTTTGCTATTTTATTAGGTGTCTTTAGAATCATCAAAGGTCACCCTATTCATTACTATATTATTGCAGGTTATATTGCCGTTGTATCTGTAACATTTTTTGCTCCACCAGAAATTATTGGATTAGCTTATGATTTAGGAGGAGTTACTACTTCAACTGTTACAGTTCCTCTTGTTGCTGCTCTTGGTATTGGACTTGCTTCTACAATTAAAGGTAGAAATCCGATGATTGATGGATTTGGACTGATTGCATTTGCATCACTTACTCCAATGATTTTTGTTCAAGTTTATGGAATCTATGTATACACATTTGTTGATGCAACAGAAGTTGCAAAAATTGTTGTTGAAGCTACTGTTTCTGAATCTGCTGTTATTACAGTTGAATCTGTAACTTTAGGTATTATCGCAGTAGTAAAAGATGTTGTTCCTATTCTTGCAGTAATCTTCTTTTTCCAATATGTTATTCTTAAAAAGAAAATTGATAACTTAAAAACTGTTATTATTGGATTTATTCTTGTTATTTTAGGTTTATATGCATTTATCTTAGGTTTAGAGATGGGACTATTTGCATTAGGTGAATCCATGGCATACCAATTAACACAAATGAATAATGTATGGATCATATTTGCATTTGCATTTACTATTGGTTTTTCTACAACGATGGCAGAACCTGCACTGATGGCTATTGCTAAAAAAGCAAAAGAGATTAGTGATGGTAAAATTAATGATATGACACTAAGATTATTTGTGGCTTTTGGTGTTGCTTTTGGTATTGCTTTAGGTGCATTTAGAATTGTTGATGGTGGTCAAATCCATTACTATATTATAGTAGGATATGCAACTGTTGTTGCATTAACATTTATTGCCCCAAAACATATTATTCCTATTGCTTATGATTCAGGAGGAGTTACAACATCAACTGTTACAGTTCCTCTTGTTGCTGCTCTTGGTATCGGGCTTGCAACAAACATTGAAGGTAGAGATCCTTTACTTGATGGTTTTGGATTAATTGCTTTTGCTTCATTGTTCCCAATGATTACAGTTATGGTATATGGTATTATTGCTGAAAAACTTCATATTAAAAGTGATAGTGAAATTGCAGATGAAGATGAAAAAGCTGGTGTAACTAAAATTCATGGTTCATTAGAAGGTGTAGATGATATGAGTTTATCTACAGTAAATCTTGATGCTACTCATTTAAGACACTCATTAAATTTAGACTTCTCTGCTGTAATTATTATTGTTCCAAAAGAGAAAAAAGATGATGCTTTACATGCAGCTAAAGATGCAGGAGCTAGTGGTGTAACAGTTCTAAATGCATCAGGTATGGGTCTAGCTGAATTAGATAATATCTTCAGACATTCGCATGAAGAAACAGATGTATTATTATTATTTATTGTACCTAGTATGATTGTTGATAATATTATGAGAGAGGTTATTAGAAAGTTACATATTACTACAAGTGGTGATGGGATTGCATTTACTGTACCTATTAGTCATATGAAAGGTATTAGTATGAGACAAGAAGATATATTTGAACATGAAGTTGAAGAACTTGTAAAAGAGCACAACTCAAAATAAAAGAGATAAAAGTAGATTTTATCTACTTTTATCCATCAAATAAAAAGAATTAAATACTTAAAGTATTTCAGCACGTCCATTTTTCATTACTACAGTATCTTCGATACGAACACCAAATTTACCATTTAAATAGATTCCAGGTTCAACTGTAAAAACCATATTATTTTCTAGTATAACATCATTTCTACTGTTTATATTTGGATACTCGTGAATATCAAGACCTACTCCATGACCAGTACTATGTATGAAATATTTACCATATCCCGCTTTTTCAATTACATCACGAGCGAACTTATCTATTTGACTAGCTTTCATCCCAACTCTTGCTTTAGCGATTGCTTTTTGCTGTGATTTTAAAACTGTATCGTATATCTTTTGTTCTAATTTACTATAAAACTTTTGTTCTCTTTTAAAATTTAAGCTCTTATTCATACTTGTACAACATGTTCTATCACTACAATATCGTTCATATTTTACCCCAGCATCTACCAATAAAAAGTCATTATTAGTAAATAATTTATTTGTAGGTAAGGCATGTGGTTTTGCACTATTTTCATTTATTGCAACAATAGGATCGAAACTTAAATCAAGTTCTCCCATATTACTCATAAATTCTTTTGCTTTAAAAAATAAATATTTTTCACTTTTATTAAGACCATCTTTTTTGAGATAATCAGAAAATCGTTTAAAACCTTTTCGCCCTAGTTTCATAGCCATACGAATAAGTTCAACTTCTTTATCACTTTTAATAAGTCTTTTCTCTTTTGAAAAGTTGGGTGCTTGTATGAATTGTATTTTTAAGTCATCTTTTAGTTTTTCATAAGAAAATAAACTGAAGTCATTTGGATCAAATGATATCTTTTTAATTTTACTTTTTTGTAATATCTTTTTTGATTGTCCAATAAGATCGTTAGTAATAATGACTTCGCAATTTCGAGCCATAAGTTTAGCTTCTATTTCATATCTAGCATCAGTGATAAAATAGTTATCACCACTGATACTTATATAGATTACGTTATCACAACTATATCCACACTCAAAATAAACTGCATTTTCATCTTGAAGTATATAGTTTTTCATGACATTATTCTTCAGTTGCTTGTGCTTGTTGTGATGCTTTTAGCTCATTTAAAATTTGCATTAATGCAATAAGACCCATATGATAACCAAAAGGTCCAAATCCTGTAATCACACCTAAACTAGCAGTTGCTGTTACAGATTTTTGTCTAAATTCTTCTCTTTTGTAGATATTTGAAATATGTACTTCAACAACAGGTAAAGATATAGATGCAATTGCATCTGCAATAGCTATACTTGTATGGCTGTATGCTGCAGGATTAATAATAACTCCATCAACAGTACCTAAACATTCTTGAAGTTTATCAATAATTTCACCTTCAAGGTTTGATTGAAAAAATTCTAATTCAACTCCATTTTGTTCTGCACTACCTTTCATTTGTTCATGAATTTGGTCTAGTGTCATTGGTCCATAAATATTTTGATCTCTAATACCTAACATATTTAAGTTTGGTCCTTGTATTACTGCTATTTTCATTAGTTTCCTTTAAATTATAATATTTTGGTATAATAACAAAAATTTTATAAGAGGATAATAATTCATGAAATTTATATCTGCTAATTGGCTATTAACCTGCGATGATAACTTCGAAATCATTGAAAATGGTGCTATTGCATTTGATGAAAAAATTATAGATATTGGGACAATTGATGAATTTCAAATCAAATATCCTAAAGATAATATAGAATATCTTGGTGAAAATTCTGTAATTATGCCAGGTCTTATAAACACACATGTTCATCTTGAATTTTCAGCAAATAAAACAACTTTACAATATGGTAACTTCGTAAAATGGCTTTTTTCAGTTATGGAACATAGAGAAGAATTAATCGAAAAAGCTACAAAAGAACTCATAGATAAAGAACTATCAAATATGATTTCAAATGGTACGACTACAATAGGTGCAATAAGTTCTTATGGTTTTGATATGGATTCATGTATCCAAACACCTTTAAATGTAGTATATTTTACTGAAATTCTTGGAAGTAAAGCAGATATGATAGATACCTTATTTGTGGATTTTCAAGCAAAATTAAAAAGCGCTATTACACATAAATCAGAAAATTTTATTCCAGCTATTGCGGTTCATTCTCCTTATTCAACACATCCTTTTTTAATAAGAGAAGTTCTTAATATTGCAAAAGAAAATAAAATGGCAGTGTCAGCCCATTTTCAAGAAAGCAAAGCAGAGAATGATTGGCTCAATCATTCTAATGGAGAATTTGAATCCTTTTTCAAAGATATGCTAGATCAACATAAATCATTAACAAAACCAAGTGATTTTTTAGAACAATTTAAAAATATTGAACATTTAAGCTTTACTCATTGTGTTGAGGCAAATGAAAAAGAACTAGAACAAATTAAAAAGTTAGGGGCTACAATTACACATTGTCCTAACTCAAATAGGTTACTAAATAATTCTATTTTAAATATCAGTTATTTAAAAGATATTCCATTAGCTATGGGTACAGATGGATTAAGTTCAAACAATACATTAAATATGTTTGAAGAGATTAGAAATGCATTTTTTATGCACACGAATTTAGATTCTGCTGCGTTAGCAGATAAACTAATACAAGCTTCAACAAATGGTGGTGCAAAAGCATTAGGATTAAATAAAGGTATATTAAAAAAAGATTTTGATGCTGATATCATTGCATTTCAGTTACCAGATAGATGTAACAATCCTAAAAATCTTTCTTCTTCTATTATACTACATACCTCAAAAACAACACATACATACATAAAGGGAAACGATGAACTTAATAAGTAAATTATTTTATCCAATTACAGGGCCAATTGGTTTTATACAAAGAAATTTTAAAACAGTATTTTTTTTAACTATTCTTTATTTTATCCTTACAAATAATGATACTCAAAATTTGGAAACAGCAAATCTTCAAATTATTGAACTAAATGGTCCAATAATGGTTGTAGATGAAGTATTAGAAAAAATAGAAAATGCAAAAGCAAATACAGATATCAAAGGTGTTTTATTAAAAGTGAATTCACCAGGTGGTGCTGTTGCCCCTTCAGTTGAATTAGCTTACGCAATCAAAGAACTAAATGAGATAAAACCAGTGGTAGCATATGCGAGTGGTATTATGGCAAGTGGTAGTTACTACGCTTCAATTTGGTCAAATAAAATTATCGCAAATCCAGGAAGCATGATAGGAAGTATTGGTGTTATTATGCAAAGTGCTGATGCAAGTGAGCTTATGTCAAAAATAGGTATCAAGACTCAAACTGTTAAAATGGGTAAATACAAAGAATCAGGAACACCAACAAGACAATGGACAAAAGATGAAAGAGCTGAATTAGAAAAAGTAACTCAAGATACTTATGATATGTTTATCACTGATGTTGCAAATGCTAGAAAACTTAAAAAAGAAAACCATGAAGAATATGCTGATGCACATATCTTCACATCATCTCAAGCTAAAAAAGTCGGTCTCATTGATAAGGTCGGGACAATTAAAACAGCAAAAAGGGAATTGATTATTTTAACTGACGTAAAAAGTCCAATTTGGTCTAGAGAAAATAAAATGGATAAATTTATGGCAAAAATGCTAAATAATTCAATTGCAAATATTACTACAAACCTAAATGGTTTAATGGCAAACTAAAAATAAAGAAGAGAATAATGATAAATTTAAAAGAAAAATTAGAGAACAGAGAACGACTAACTTTAGAAGAAGGCTTAGCTTTATATGATATGGACTTATTAGAACTTGGTGCTTATGCTTCAAAAATTAGAGAAGAAAAATTTGGACGAAAAACATACTATAATATAAATAGACACATCAACCCAACAAATATTTGTAAAGATGTTTGTCAATTCTGTGCATATAGTGCAAGTAGAAAAAATCCAAAACCATACACTCTTTCTCATGATGAGATTTTGGAGACTGTAGCCAAAAGTGTAGAAAATGGTATTAAAGAAGTTCATATCGTTTCAGCACATAATCCAGAAACTGGTTTACAGTGGTATTTAGATGTATTTAAAAAAATAAAAACAAAATTTCCAGATATACATGTAAAAGCGTTGACAGCAGCAGAGATACATTTTTTAAGTGAAGAATATGATAAATCATATGAAGAGATTATTGATATGATGATTGAGAATGGTGTAGATAGTATGCCAGGTGGCGGAGCCGAAATCTTTGATGAAAAAGTACGAAAAAAAATCTGTGGGGGAAAAGTTACATCAGATCAATGGCTTGAAATTCACGAGCTATGGCATAAAAAAGGTAATAAATCAAATGCAACGATGCTTTTTGGTCATGTAGAAAGTAGAGAAAATAGAATCGATCATATGATTAGATTAAGAGATTTACAAGATAAAACAGGTGGTATTAATGCATTTATACCTTTAGTGTATCAAAAAGAAAATAACTTTTTAAAAGTAAAAGATTTTCCAACAGCACAAGAGATACTTAAGACATTTGCAATTAGTAGAATCATGCTAGATAATATTCCTAATTTAAAGGCATACTGGGTAACTTCGACAATAAAACTAGCCTTAGTTGCACAAGAATTTGGTGCAAATGATTTAGATGGAACAATAGAAAAAGAGTCTATCAATAGTGCAGCAGGAGCAGCAAGTGCCACAGGGATGCAACAAAAAGAATTTATTGAACTTATTCTTAGTAGCGAATTTGATCCAGTTCAAAGAGACAGTTTATATAATGAATTAAGCTAAATTATTAAATAAGATTATTTACATAATTCTTATTTAATCCCTTTATAATTAGCTTCAATATAAGTAAGGAACCAATATGCCAAAAAACTATAATGTTTTAAATGAAGAAGAGAAAGAAGTAATACTAAATAAAGGAACGCAAAGAGCATTTACTGGTAAATATGTAGCAAATAAAGAAGAGGGAATATATACATGTAAACAGTGTGACACCCCTTTATTTCAATCAAATGCTAAATTTGATAGTGGTACAGGTTGGCCTAGTTTTGATGATATGATTGACTCAAATGTAAAAGAGATTCCAGACGAAGATGGAATGAGAATAGAAATTGTTTGTTCTAATTGTGGAGGACATCTAGGTCACGTATTTAAAGGTGAAGGATTTACGCAAAAACATACAAGACATTGTGTAAATTCTATCTCTCTAAAGTTTGAGAAAAATTCATATGAATGATAATATAAAAAGTGCATATTTTGCAGGTGGATGTTTTTGGGGAGAATTCTTTTAAAAACTCTCTATAAAATTTATTAAGTAGTTTATATCCTGATTGAATTGCATTATCAATAGAATCAAATTCAAATTTATCATTTTCACCATAAAATAAATATGATTCACTTTTCTTATTAAATATTCCTTTTAAATAATGATATTCCTTGTTTAAAGTAAGAGTCATAGACAACGGAACTAAATCATTTTCAATAGCAATATCAGTAATACAAGATGATTTTTGTAAGTTAGCTTGTGAAGCTGAAAATCTTGAAGAATTATAAGATGCAATAATAGGCTTTTTAGTATCCTTACAATGTTTTGCATAATTAGTATGTGATTGTTCTCTATTCAAACTATATTTACAACACTCAATTTTAATATCTTGTAGTTGTTTATATGTATCTGATTTTTGTAATTGTCTCGTGAATCCTGCTTTCAAAATATACCTCAAATATAAAATTTAGAAGTAAAAGATTAGTTATTTACTTCCATATTTTAGATATACTTTTTTTTATGAGCTATTTCAATTAATTAAGATGGAAATATTCAATAAAAATTTATTTCTATTTTTGTGACAAGTTTTGTGACATATTTTAGTTATACTTTAGCATTATATAAAAGTAAGGAAAATAAAAATGCCAAATGAGAATGAGAATTTTGATGATTATGACTTTAAAGACACTAAACACCGTGTTCAAATAGCAATTAAACAAAAAAAATGCAAGGACTTATCTCCCTGGCAAGTATCTAATTTCATTGGTAGATTAAATACTTACTATTATCAAAATGAATTACTAAATACTATTGCAATAGCGTTAAGTAATGGTATAAATCCTGAAAATATAATAATTTTTGATGAATCTTTTAAGTTTGATAGAACTTATTCTAAACTATCATATTTATCATTATTAGATAAAGACTTACAATATTTATACTATATTGGAAAACCCTATTCTTTATTGCCAAATAAAAATGTATTTGTAATGAATATACTCTTTAAATATTTTAGATTACTTTATGAGTTTTTAAATAAAACTGAAAATGCAAAAGTAATACCAGCTAAAACTTTACACATATATTATGATGCCTATCTCAATAATGGTTTTAATGTATTAATTGATAAATTAAAAATTAACATTTCTGAGTCAATAAAAAAGGCAAAACTTACAGAAAAAGAAAATATTCAATATAATCAAATTTTAACTAATTTTGAAAATGAGTTTAATTTATATTCAAAAAATGACAAAGAAATAGAAAGAATAAAACAAAATATCATTAATAGTAAAATGGATGTCACTGATTTTGATAGTCCTATATATAAAGAATATTTTAATAACTTTCAAAAACTAATGAAAACAATTCAAAGACCTGTTGTAGCAGTAATTAACAAAAATAATGTAGCCACAATATTATGTAGAGCACATATTAATAAAAAAGCAAAAAATGCAGTATCATTAAAGTTAAGGTCAATAACTGAAAATAGTCCTATTTCAGGACTTTTTGAAGGTGGACTTTCATTATATAGCACAATTGCTAGTGAAAATAGAGCCAATGATCTTCATAAACTCCATATTCAACAAGAAGAATCTAAAGTTGAACAAGAAAAAATAAAACTTGAGATTCTTCAACACGAAAGAGACAATGCCATCACAAAGCTTAAACAATCACAACTATACTTAGAAAATGAAAGAAGTAGGTTTGAGTATATGAAGGATAAGGAAGAATTCATAAATAATATTAAAGATCATAATGAAATAAGTAGTATTCAAGAGATTCAAAATCCTTATATTCAGAATCAAATACAAGACCTTGACAATCAGCTTAGAAATAAGACTAAATCCTTGGTTCAAAATCAAGGGTTTAGTATAGATTATCAAAAAAGTAATATTAATATTTTGCCAGATGATTTATATGCATAAATATTCCTAAGTTTAATAAAATCATTACTTATATAAACTCAATATGACTTAAGTACATATAATCTATAATGATGCATAGATATAAATTTTTGGGATACAAAAAGGGATACAAGATGAATAAAAACCCCATTTTTAGGGATATTTTATATCACTTTGGAAAACAACCCTCTACTCAACAAAGGCTTTAACAATGGGAATTAAGAGTGCATATTTTGCAGGTGGATGTTTTTGGGGAGTTGAATACTACTTCGAAAAACTAGAAGGTGTACAAAGTGCTATTAGTGGATATATGGGTGGTCATCTACAAAACCCTACATATAGAGATATTTGTAGTGGTACAACTGGACATTTAGAAGTAGTTCAAATAAATTATGATGCAGATATAGTATCATTCGAAGAACTTACAAAACTATTTTTTGAAATACACGATCCAACTCAAAGTAATGGACAAGGTCCTGATATAGGAAGCCAATACTTAAGTGCAATTTTTTATAATGATGAAAAAGAAAAAGAGTGTTCAGAATCTTTGATAAAGATATTGGAAGACAAAGGTTATTTTATAGCTACTAAACTTATCGATAATGTAAATATTATTTTTTATGAAGCAGAAGACTATCACCAAGACTATTATTTTGTGCATAATAAAACTCCATATTGTCATAGCTATACAAAAAAATTTTAACTCAATTTAAAATTCGGATTTAATTTAAGTAAAATTAAATCCGCAATAATATTCCCCAGTAATGTTAAAAAAGCACCTATAATTAAAATACCCATAATGACAGGATAATCTCTACTTAGTGCAGATTGAAAAAATAATAATCCCATCCCATCAATAGAAAAAATCGTCTCTAAAATCACACTCCCCCCAATAATTCCAGGTAAACTCAATCCTAAAAGAGTAATTACAGGAGGATACAAATTTGGCAACATATAATATCTAAAGATATCGCTGTCTTTTAAACCTCTAGCCTTTGCAAAAAAGATGTAATCACTTTTAAGGATTTCTAACGTTAAAGACCGAATATATAAAGTAAGACTACCAATACCTCCAAATATAATAATACTCACTGGTAATATTAAATGCCAAGCTGTATCAACATAATATTCTAAACTATTCTCTTCTATATCACTACTATGTAATCCTGATATAGGTAACAGATTACTATTTACAGCAAAAAGCAACACTCCTAAAAGTGCTAGATAAAAAGAGGGTAAAGAAAAACTTAATAATGATAATTGACCTATACATCTATCTAAAATACTCCCTTTATTTAACGCCGCTTTAATTCCTAAATATAATGACAATAAAAAAATACACACCATACTAATTATATTCATCATTAACGTAATAGGCATTCGACTTAATATTTCATCTTTAACCATTGCACCACTTGAAAAAGAAATTCCAAAGTCTAAATGAATCACATTTATAATCCATGCATAAAATTGTACATACAAAGGTTTATTCAGTCCATATACTTCTTTTAAATGGGCAATGGATTCTTCTGTTATATTTGGATTTAAATCACCACTTGCAAAAAAGCTATTTGGTGCAAAATTAATTGCAATAAAAGAGATTATAGAAATTATAAATAGCATCATTAATAAGTAAAGTAATTTTTTTAAAAGTATTTTCATGATGAAATTGTATTAAAGTTCCTATTAATCAACTATTAACTTATATAAATATGCTTTTTATATATTTTTGATATAATAATTTAATATTATACATAAAGGGTAAAAAATGAAAAAATATCATGAACTTGAAAAGTGCTTGGATTATCAGTTTAAAAATAAAGACCTGATAATCGAAGCACTAACACATAAAAGTTATAAAAAAGTATTTAATAACGAACGTTTAGAATACTTAGGAGATGCAGTTTTAAATCTCATTGTTGGAGAATTTTTATTTAATAAGTTTCCAGCTTCAAATGAAGGGGAACTTTCAAAAATAAGAGCATCACTTGTTAATGAAAAAGGTTTTACAAAATTGGCACTTGCTATAAACTTGGGTGATTATATCTATTTATCAGAAGCAGAAGATAGAAATCAAGGACGAAAAAAAGCTTCTATTCTTAGTGATGCATTTGAAGCAATTATGGGTGCTATTTACATTGAATCCGGACTTAGTGTTCTAAAACCAATGATTTTAAAATTATTAGATGAAAATTATGAAGAGATTAATTTACATGAACTATTTAGTGACTATAAAACTGCACTTCAAGAAGTTACTCAAGCTAAATTTGGAGCTATTCCTGTATATAAATTAGAATCAGCAATTGGTCCAGATCATGAAAAAGAGTTTGAATTGTCATTATGGATTAATGACAAGCATTATGCAACTGCAAAAGGTAAAAGTAAAAAATTAGCACAACAAGCCTCTGCAAAAATTGTATTAAATCAACTTCAAGGTACAAATTAATGAATACATTTGGGCAAAAATTTAAATTTACTACTTTTGGTGAATCACATGGTGTTGCACTGGGATGTATAGTTGATGGAGTTCCTGCAGGACTAAAAATCGATTTAGATTTTATACAAAGTGAAATGGATAGAAGAAAACCAGGACAAAATAAACTTCAAACTGCACGAAAAGAAGATGACAAAATTGAGATATTAAGTGGTACATTTGAAGGTTTAAGTACGGGTACTCCTATTGCTATGGTTTTATATAATGGAAATCAAAAAAGTAGAGACTATGATAATGTAAAAGATTTATTCCGACCTGGTCATGCTGACTTTACATATTTCCATAAATATGGTATTCGAGACTATAGAGGTGGAGGAAGAAGTAGTGCAAGAGAAACTAGTGCTCGTGTTGCTGCTGGTGCTATTGCACAATTGATTCTTAAAGACTTAGGTATAAATGTTTATAGTGGTATTTGTAATATTGAAGGTATCAAATCTGAAGAATTTGACTGGGAATATGCAAAAACAAGTGAAATGTATGCCTTAGATAAAAATAAAGAAGAAGAACAAAAACAAGCAATTTTGGACGCTAAAAAAAGTCATAATAGTGTAGGAGGGGTTGTAGCATTAAAAGCTACTAATGTACCTGCTGGTTTAGGTGAACCAATTTATTATAAACTTGATTCAGTTTTAGCAAATGCTATGATGAGTATCAATGCTGTTAAAGCAATAGATATTGGTGATGGAATTGAATCTGTAACATTAAAGGGTAGTCAAAATAATGACCAAATAAGATCCAATGGTTTCAAAACAAATCATAGTGGAGGAATACTAGGTGGTATTAGTAATGGAGATGATATTGAGTTAAAAGTATATTTTAAACCAACACCTTCAATTTTTATCGAACAAGATACTGTTAATACTTCAAATGAAGATCTTAGTTACAACTTAAAAGGAAGACATGACCCCTGTGTTGCAACAAGGGGAAGTATAGTTGCCCAATCTATGATGGCATGTGTATTAGTAGACATGGTATTACTAAATATGGGTGCAAAAATGGATCACTTAAAAAAAATATATAATTAATCAATACATATTAAGCAAATATTTTAAGTACAAGTTTGATAAAATAGAACAAGATTAAAAATGAAAAGAAGAAAAGGACTTCATTGGATTACATAGGTATAAATAAAGAAGGTCAAATATATGACCTTCAAACTGCTAAAGCTTTAAATATAGAAGCTAGCGAATCAGAACAAATAAAAGCTGATAGTTCACCAGAAGCATTAGAGATATTAAGACACTCAACTGCACATTTAATGGCACAAGCTATAAAAGAGCTTTATCCAGAGGCACAATTTTTTGTTGGACCAGTTGTTGATGAGGGATTTTATTATGATTTTAAATTAAACACTCAACTTAATGATGAAGATTTAAAACCAATTGAAAAAAAGATGAAAGAACTTGCAGGTAAAAAACTACCTATTACAAGAGCTGTAATCAGTAAAGATGAATTTTCAAAACAATTTGAACATGACCCTTTAAAGCAAATGGTATTAGAAAATATTTCCGATGAAACTCTTACTACATATACTCAAGGTAACTTTACAGACTTATGTAGAGGTCCACATCTTTCAAATACAAAAATGGTAAGAAACTTTAAGCTAATTAGAGTTGCTGGTGCATATCTAGGTGGAGATGAATCAAATGAAATGATTACTCGAATATATGGTATTTCATTTTTTGATAAAGAAGAGCTAAAAGCATACAACACAATGATGGAAGAAGCTGCAAAAAGAGACCATAGAAGATTAGGTACTGATTTAAAACTATTTACATTCAGTGATGATGTTGGGGCAGGATTACCTTTATGGTTACCTGCTGGTGCACGTCTTAGAGGTAAATTAGAACAACTATTATATAAAGCACATAGAATTAGAGGATATCAGCCAGTTCGTGCTCCTGAAATTTTAAAAGCGGAAGCTTGGGTTAAATCTGGGCATTATGCTAACTATAAAGAAAATATGTATTTTACTAAAATTGATGATATGGAGTATGGTTTAAAACCAATGAACTGTGTAGGTCATATAGAAATATTTAAAAATGATTTAGTTTCTTATAAAGATTTACCTTTAAAATTCTTTGAATATGGTGTAGTACATAGACATGAATTAAGTGGAGCTATGCATGGATTATTTAGAGTAAGAGAATTTACACAAGATGATGCTCATATTTTCTGTACGCAAGATCAAGTAAAATCTGTAATTATTGAAGTTATCGAATTTGTAGAAAGTCTGATGTCTTTCTTTGGATTTGAATATGAAATGGAAGTATCTACTAAGCCTAAAAAAGCTATCGGAGATGATGCATTTTGGGAATCAACAACTAATGGTATAAAAGATGCATTAGATGAAAATGGTTACAAGTATGGTATAGATGAAGGTGGAGGAGCATTTTATGGTCCTAAAATTGACATTAAAATTACCGATGCTATTGGAAGAAAATGGCAATGTGGTACAATTCAAGTTGATATGAATTTACCAGAACGATTTGATATTAACTATACCACATCAGATGATACAAGAGAACGGCCAGTTATGATTCACAGAGCTATTTTAGGTTCATTTGAAAGATTTATTGGTATTATGACAGAACATTTTGCAGGTGAATTTCCAATGAGTATTGCACCAACAGGTGTGATTATTATTCCTATTGCAGATTCTCATAATGATTATGCAAAAGAATTATCAAAAGAATTACAAGCTTTAGAAATTGATAGTGAAGTTTTCAATCAAAATGAAAGTCTAAACAAAAGAATTAGAATTGCTGAAAAACAACGTGTACCAATGATTGTTGTAGTAGGTGATGATGAAGTTGCAAACTCAAAAGTTGCACTTAGAAATAGAAGAAAAAGAGAGCGAAGTGAAATGTCTAAAGAAGATTTCTTAAACATGCTAAAACTAAACCAAACAGGGGATAAAATTTGAGTTTCAAAAATAATAAAAAACAAGACGATACATTACTAAACGAAGATATTAGATTTAAAGAAGTTAGATGTAATGCAGATGATGGTTCATCTCATGGAATTATGAGCTCTAGAGAAGCATTAGCACTAGCAGATGAAGCAGGTTTAGATTTAGTATGTATTGCACCAAATGCAAAACCACCTGTTGTAAAAATAATGAACTATGGTAAATTTAAATATCAACAAGAGAAAAAAATAAAAGAAGCTAAGAAAAATCAAAAAATAATTGTAACAAAAGAGATAAAGTTATCTGTTAAAATTGCACAAAATGATATTGACTATAAAGTTAAACATGCTAGAGAGTTTATTGAAAAAGGAAATCACGTAAAATTTAGAGTTTTCCTTAGAGGTAGAGAGATGGCAAATCCAGCTGCTGGAGCTGAAGTATTAACAAGAGTTTGGCCAATGGTAGAAGATATAGCATCAAAAGAAAATGATCCTAAACTAGAGGGAAGATATGTAAATATGTTAGTAGTTCCTCTTAAAAAAGAAAAACATTAATATTAAAATCTATTCAAAAAAATAAGAGAATTTAATCTCTTATTTTAACTCTTCAAAACTATCTGTTTCACCATTAAAATACTCTATACTACCATCTTCAATTTTATAATACCAACCATGTATATCTAATTGTCCTGCATTTACTTTTCTTAAAATCTCAGGATATGTCAATAAATTTTCTAACTGTGTTTTGATAGACTCTTTTTCCGTCATTCTATAAATTGCTTGCATATCACTTTTATCTTTTATTTTTGATAAAGTAGTTTCTTTTGCCTTACTACCCAGTTCCAACCATTTACGAACATGAACTAAGTCTTCTTCATTGCTTAAATCTTTATATAAAGACTCACATGCTCCACAGTGACTGTGTCCACATATTATTATGTCTCTTACATTTAAAACACTTACAGCGTACTCTATAGCAGCACTTGAACCATGAAAATCATCGTCATTTTTATATGTAGGAACAAAGTTTCCAATATTTCGTAAAATAAACATATCACCAGGTTTACTATCCATAATTAAATCAGGAACAACTCGACTATCACTACAACCTATAAATAATACATCAGGGCTTTGTCCATATTCAACAAGATGATCAAACTTTCCCTCTAATTTATGGAAATGTGTATCTTTGAATTTTTTATTACCTTTTATAAGCTTACTTATCATTATTTTTACCTTTTATTAATTAAACTTCAAATTATATGCAAAATAAATAAAAAAGACATAATAATATTC
>JAONGR010000013.1 GCA_028375605.1 Arcobacteraceae bacterium | reverse complement strand
AAAGAAGAGAGAGATATTATTAATGATCATGCAAAAATAACATTAAAAATATTGAATCAATTACCATTTCCTAAAAAATATTCATCAGTTCCTGAAATTTCTGGAAATCATCATGAAAAAATAAATGGTAAAGGATATCCTCGAGGATTAAAAGGAGATGAGATATCATTTGAAGCTAGAATTTTAGCAATTGCAGATATCTTTGAAGCCTTAACTGCTAGTGATAGACCTTATAAAAAAGCTAATAAGCTTTCTGCAGCAATGAAGATTCTATATTTTATGGCAAAAGATGATGAATTAGATCGTGATTTAGTTAAGTTTTTTTACAACTCAGGATTATATTTAGAGTATGCAAACAAGTTACTACCGAAAAGTAGTATAGATGAGGTTACAATAGATTTTAACGATTTATAAAAATCATTAAAATCTAAATCATTACTTCTCTTACATCATCATATGTTTTAAAATCAGAAAATACAGATACTTTAACTTCGGGAATACTTTCTAATACAATAATTGTAGAAAAATCAAATGTACTGTTATATGTGATTTTATTTCTTACTTCAATCTCTTTTTCAAATTCTAATGGATTATAAATAAGCTCTGTTACAGTTTTGTAAGTTGTATTTGCTAATTTATTAAAAGTGTTTAGGCTAACAATTTTGAGTTCATCTCGATTAAAATAACCTATATTATCAACAACTTTTTCAACTCTACCAATGGATTTTTTCCCTTTAAGTGTAGAATAAAATAAAAAGTATGAAGGTACTACAGCTTTTTCTATAATAACTTTTGCAGATAAAAGTCTATAGTTTAAAAACCGTTGTTTGATAATATTACAATCTTCTAATTCATTTCGTTTCTTATATAGTACTAATCTTTCTTCTATCGATTCTGGTTGAATTTGTTGCCCTATAGGATATATGAGTTCATCTGTTAGTTTATTTTGTTGATCTCTTTGGGCATTGAGTCCAAACATACATCCACAATAGTTTTGTCTATAAAGATTATGAGCTTTTACTTCTTTACCTTGCATCTCCACACCATTTCCGCTTCTATAATCTTTGAAAATAAATTCACAGTTATATAAAGTAGAAAGGTTTTTTCCTATTATTTCCAATTTATCTTGCGATTTTTTAGGACTAATTAAAAGTGTTGTTGTAAATTTATCATGTCCTAGTTCAATTGCTTTTTTAACACTAGTTTCAAGTCTATTATCAAAACAAACTGTACATCTGTCACCTTTTTCAGGCTCGTGTTCTAAACCTTTGACAAGTTTAAGCCACTCTTCTAGTGCGTATGGACCTTCTATGAGTTCAATTCCAAGTTTTTTACAGCTATATTCTACATCTAAAAGTCTTAGCTTGTATTCACTGTATGGATGGATATTTGGATCGTAAAAAAACCCTATTAATGTTTCATCTGGGTAATCTTCTTGCATTCTTTGTAAAAAGTAGTGACTATCTACACTACAACATATATGTACTAACAATTTGTTCCTTTTATAAATACAACTTCAAATTCTAAATAACCTAGGTTATAGTTTTTATAAAGATGTTTTGCTTGGTCAAATGAAAGTGTTTTTTTATCTCCACTTACACCTGAGTTTTTAATATAATTAAATAAATCTTTTTTATTATCAAATTCGATTTTATAATTTAAAACTTCATATTCACACCGATAAAAATTATCGAAACTTTTTTTAATCTCTTTCAAATCTAAAATAGGAGAAATAGTATCTGTTAAATCAAAAATAGTTTTAAAAGTATTTGAGGTAAATAGTACCATATTGATATTACTTGAGATATTTGAAAGGCTTTTGATGATTTTTGATAAATCTTTTGACCACTGTAGTGCAGATGAAGATAAAATCAAATCATATTTTTCATTTTCTAATTCATCATAAAATTGTTGTGAATCAAAATCTAAACAAATTACATCTAAGTTCTTATTTTTTGGATGAATATCACACATTTCAGATGAAAAGTCTATAGCTTTATAATAGTCAAAATCAAAATTAATATTTTTAAATATTTGCCCAGAACCACATCCTAATTCCAAAATGCGTTTTGGTTCAAAATTTAAGTCTCTAACTAACGCTTTAGAAACAATTTGTTGAATGATATTATGTGAATTATATTCTTTTGCATGCTTAGAAAATTGCTCTTGAACTGGAGTCATATTTGTCCTCTAATTTTTGCCCAAAGTATTCCGAAGTACTCATGAAGTGCAACTTCTGTTTTTTTGATATTATGACCAGCAGGTATAGAAAAATATCGATTTTGCTTCGCTTTGATATCAGTTGGAGCAGCGATAGGGTTAAGTCCTTCTTTTTCGAAAATTGCTATTGCACGTGTCATATGATATGCTGATGTAACTAAAATAAAAGGCTTCTCACCTAGTAGTTCTTTTGTCTTAATTGCTTCTTCTTTTGTGTCTTTTGGTTTTGCATGTATTATTATATCTTTTCTGGGAATACCAAGCTCTTGTAATATATTTGCAGTTCTTATTGCTTCTGCAATTTGATATTTTCCCTCAAATCCTGAAGTAATGATTTTAGCATTCTTGATATTATGATACAAACGTAAGGCTTCCCATCCTCTATTATTTAGATCCCCTCCTAATAACAAAATATGCGTAATATTATTTGGAAGTGAAGTGAGTTTAGAATACTTAGTTTCTAAAGGTTGTAATAAAAAATTTGAAAAGGGTTGATAAGCAATAAGAATAAGCGATATAAATCCTGTGGTTAAAAAAAACTTAGCTTTTTTGATTTGATTGGTGTTTAAAAATAGTAATCCTATAAAAAGTATAAAAAGTGAGATACTAAGTGGCATAATAGTAATGCTAACTATTTTTTTCACAATAAATGAAAAATCCATAAATATCCTTATAAATTAAATTAAGATAGTATTTTAACTAATGAAAACTAAAATTAATACAACAAACATAGGTAAAGACTTTGAAACTCGTGCTGTTAACTATCTTAGATCAAATCAATTTGAAATTATTGATATCAATTATTTTGCCAAAAAATTAGGAGAGATTGATATTATTGCCAAAAAGAATTCGGTTTATCACTTTGTAGAAGTAAAAAGTGGTCAAAATTTTGAAGCGATTTATAATATTACACCACAAAAATTACATAAATTATATCGAAGCATAGAACTGTATTTGAAACATAAAAAACTTGATGTAGATTATTGTGTAGATGTTATAATATTTAGTGGTGATGATTTAGAATACTTAGAAAATATATCCATGTAAAACATGAATATTTAGTCAATTTTAGATATTATAAAAGACAAATAATAAAGTAAAATATACATATTTTATAAAAAGGTTAATAGCGTGTCAAATATAGTATTTGAAAATAATACAGAAAATAAAATAGACTTAGGTCTTATTCAAGAAATACTTTCATCTCTTAGTGATAAAGAGATTGAATTAATATTAACAGACAATGAAGAGATGCAAGAGATAAATTTAAATACAAGAGGTTTTGATAAACCTACAGATGTATTAAGTTTTCCATATGATGATATGCCCAATGTTCCCTTAGGTTCTATTGTGATATCTATAGATTTTGTAATAGAAAAATCTAAATTATTTAATCATAGTTTACAAGACGAATTTACATTACTATTTATACATGGTATTTTGCATTTATTAGGCTATGATCATGAAGTAGATAATGGTGAACATCGAGATAAAGAGGAAGAATTGATTACTAAATATCATCTTCCTAAAAGTTTAATAATTAGAACAGGCGAGGAATAATAAAAGAATGGATATAGTAATATTTATAGTTGCAATGGGTGCTTTGATATACGGAGCAGATTTTATAATTGAAGAGAGTGAAAAGATAGCATTACATTTTGATATTTCGCCATTTATAATAGGTGCAACACTTATAGCATTAGGTACAAGTTTACCTGAAATGGCTGTTAGTATGAGTGCCTCACTTCAGGGTAGTGGTGATATAGCAGTAGCAAATGTAATAGGAAGTACCATTTTTAATATTTCTTTAGTACTCGGTTTTGTCTTTTTAATAGCAAAAAAAATATCACCAAATAGAGATCTTTTTGCTATGGATTCAGCTTGGTCATTATTTCCTATTTTAATTTTTATCTTAATGAGTCTTGATGGAAAGATTAGTATGTTAGATGGGTTTTTATTTTTACTTTTAATGGGGGCATACTTACTCTTTTTAATTCAAAGTAATCAAGTAGAAGAATCAGATACTGATGAAAATAAAGAAGACTTTGCTTGGATAAAAACACTTGGTTTACTTTTCATTGGCTTTATTTTTGTAGTATTAGGTGCTGACTTTGCTATTGATAGTGCAGGGAATATAGCAAGAGAGTTTGGTGTAAGTGAATGGCTAATAGGATTGTTTTTAGTGGCTTTTGGTACAAGTTTACCCGAACTTACTGTTGCCATTAAGGCAGCACGAGCAAATAATGCTGATATGGCAATAGGTGCAATTATAGGAAGTAATGTAGCAAACTTTACAATGGTTTTAGGACTTAGTTCAATTATTAATCCATTAAATGTAGATTTGAGTGCAAATTTCTTTGATATTATTGCAGCTTTGATTGTATCTGTAATGTTAGTATTTATTACAGCTAATAAATTGTATAATAAAAGTGCTGGTATCGTTTTATTAACAGTTTTAGCTTTAGTAGTATCAAATAGTTTTTAAATAGAAAGGATATATTATTTTACACGAACAACTTTTACAACAACAATTAGCATCTGAATCGAATTCTCCAAAGTTTAATGATTTACCATCTCATGTTATTTCAACACTAGACAATATGGCTTTTGGAATTGCGCAAAAAGAGGGTTTAGATTCTTATGAAGTCAAGAAAAAATTAGTAGAAAATATTAATAAACTATCTAGTGAGGATGTAAAATATTTAGCATTAGAGATGGATAATTTAATACATAAATCAGTTCAAGAAAATGAAACAATAGATGACAATAATGTTGAAAAGGATTTTGTTTCATTTTTAATTAGATTATATTATTAAAAATGATTATAAATTCTTCAAAAGTTAAAACAGAAGCATTATTGTTATTTTGTAGAGATTTAATTGATTCATATAAAAATAGTAAAGATGATATTTTTGATCTTTCAATTGAACTTATGGAGTTTGTAGATAGTAGAACTACTCAATTGCATAAAGCAATTAATATATCAGTTCAGCCTATTGATTATTATTTAAGAAATCAAAAAGTCTCACGAATCTCTATGATTTTAAAGACATATGAGTTTATCAATAAAAATATTACAAAACTTTTGCAAAACAATGCAAAGTTTAATCCTTCGATGTTATGTTTTGCACTTTTGTCAACTTGGTTTGCTGAATTGGGACATGAAAATAAATCTAAAGAATTTTTATTTTTTACTATCTATCCTTATTCTGAAATTTATGATAAGTTACTTTTGAAGTTAGATAATAATGAATATAAAAGTTTAAATATTTCAATGCTTCATATATCCGAAAAAACAATATTTAAGTTAAATTCATATAGGTTTAAATAGATGGCAGATGATATAATATTTGATTACAGAGACCCGTTAATAGGTGTAATCACAATATTCCTTCTTATTTTTATTGCTTCCTTTGTTACTTATAGTTTGTCTATTTATAACGAACGTAAATCAAGAAAAGAATACAGAAAACTTTTAGAACGATTCGAATTAGGAAATCTAAAAGAAGATGACTATATTCATCTATATTCAACATATAATTTACCCTTTGATTCTATTATTTTACTAGCTTCATCTTTTTTACATAAAGGGCAACATAATAAAGCAATTTCTGTGTATTTGGCTCTTCTTGAACATGTAAAAGAACCTATTAAAAAAGAGGAACTTTTAGAATTATTAGGTGAAGCATATTTTAAAAGTGGAATGCTACAAAGAAGTAAAGATATTTTTTTAAAAATATTAAAGTTTAATCCTAGAAATAAAATTGCATTACACAAGTTATTATTTATTTTTCAGCATCTTAATGAATTTAAAAGAGCAGATGAAGTACTTGATGCTTTAGATGAATTAGATGAAAATACGAAAAAAGAGAGAATATATTTACAAGTTTTAACAACAATAAATGACCCAATAATGAGTTTTGAAAAAAAATCTGTAAGTCTATTAGAAACTTTAACAATGAATGAAAAGCTTGAAAGAGTAATAGCAGAGTTTCTAATAAAGTTTAATAAAGAATTATTTTGGAAAAATATAGATAGATTTAATGTTATGAATTTCATAGATCTATTATGGTATTTAGATTTTGAAGATATTAACTGGGAAAAAGTAAATCAAAAAGTTATATTAGAAGATATTTATAGTGCTAAGGGATATATTGATAAATCAGTTAAAAGTGATAATTTTGAATTGAATATTTTAATAGCATTAAAGAACTCTACAACGCCGAGTGAACTGGACTTGAATTTTGAATTTATATGTGAAAAATGTAAAAAAAATCATCCTATTTATGAATCAAGATGTCCTCATTGTGAAAGCACTTTATCTTTCATCGTTGAACCAAAATTAGGAAAAGCTACTTTAAATTTAGCGAGTTTACTATAATGGGATTTATTTTTCATATAAGACTTCAAACCAAGGAAATAAAATGAATTTTATGCAAAACAATGCAGTTTTAGATAAAACAGAAATAGCTGGATTTATATTAAAACCTGATGCATTAGATATAAAAAATATATATTTAGATATAAAAAAGATGTTTGAAGATTTTGGTATCAAAGTGTTACTAGAAAAGAGTAGTGCAAAGCAACTAAATATAGATAATGGTTTAGGTTTTGATGAATTATGTATGCAAAGTGATTTTTTAGTTACATTAGGTGGAGATGGTACACTTATATCCGTTGCTAGAAGAGGATTTAAATATCAAAAAGCTGTTATGGGAATAAACCTTGGAACTTTAGGATTTCTTACTGATATTATGCCTGATGAAATAGAGTCTTTTTTAAAAAAATTAAAATCTGATGATTATAGAATTGATAAAAGAATGATGATAAAAGCAACTATAAATGGGGAAGAGGTAGTTTCTTTTAATGATGTTGTGATAAGTAGAAATGTTGTTTCAGGAATGATTAGTTTAGATGCTAAAGTAAATAATATTTTATTTAATAAATATAACGGTGATGGTTTGATTGTATCAACTCCTACAGGATCAACTGCATATAATTTATCATGTAATGGTCCTGTTGTTTTTCCTCTGACTGATGCCTTTATTGTTACTCCAATATCGGCACATTCTTTAACTCAAAGACCATTAGTTTTACCTGTAGATTTCAAAATTACATTTGAAAATACACATAAAGAAAAAGCTGTTGTTGTAATTGATGGACACGATATATATGATTTAAATCCTTCAGATGTTATTACAATTGAAGTTGCCTCTTCTAAAGCGCAACTAATACACAGATGTGAAAGAAATTATTTTGACGTCTTAAATAAAAAATTACACTGGGGTGCACATTGATTAATAGATTTTATTTAGAAAATTACTTATCATTTGATAAAATTGATTTAGAATTTGACAAAGGTTTAGTAGTATTTACGGGACCAAGTGGTGCTGGAAAGTCAGTTTTAATGAGTTCTATACTTTCATTATTTGGAACTACTGATAATAATGCAAAATTGAGTGAAATTGTTTTAGAAGATTTAAACATAGTAGATGACAACTATGGTATTGAAAAAGATGATGAGATTATAATCAAGCAAACTACGGGTATAAAAACAAGGTATCTTTTAAATAATCAAACTATTTCAAAAAAGAATTTAAAAGTTTTTACATCAAATTTTTCAAAACATTTACACCTAAAAGATACAAGTGATTTTGATAGTAAAAAAATAGTAAAGTTTTTGGATTTTTTAACTTCTTTAAATGATAAAAAATATCAAATTATTTTAGATGAATTTAATACTAAATATGAAGATTATCATAGTTTAAATAAAAGATTAAATAAAATTTTAGAAGATGAAAAAGAGCTAGATGATTTAATAGAATATACTAAATTTGAAATAGATAAAATAACTAAAATAGATCCTAAAGTCGATGAATATGATGAGTTAAAAGAGTTAAAATCAAATCTATCTAAAAAAGATAAATTTGATGACATATTTACTGAGATTCAGCCTATGCTTAACGAAACACATAAAATATCTAATGCTCTTCAATTACTTGATGTTGACTGTGCTTTTTTTGATGATGCAATAGCAGAAGTAAATAATCACTTTGAAAAGTTTCATGATAGTTTATCTCATCAAGATGATATGGACATAGAAACTGTTTTAACACGAATAGAAGACCTTTCTTCATTAAATAAAAAGTTTGGGGGGATACAAGAAGCCTTAGACTATAAAAAGCAAAAAGAGTTAGAATTAGAAGGCTATGAAAATATCTCTTTTGAAAAAGCTATTTTAGAAAAAAATGTTAAGAGAGTATATTCAGAAATAGAAATTTTATCATCAGATATTTCAAAGATTAGAAAAATGAATCTAATCTCTTTAGAGGAGAAAATAAATGAATATTTAGAATATTTATATTTAGAAAATCTTTCTATTTCTCTTTTAGAACAGCCATTAGATGAAACAGGTATTGATAAAATTGAATTTAAATTAAATGATACCGCTTTAGGTAAAATTAGTAGTGGTGAATTTAACAGGTTAAGGCTGGCTCTTTTAACCGCACGAAGTTTTTATGAAATCGATACAAATGGTATTTTATTTCTTGATGAAATTGATGCAAATTTAAGTGGTAAAGAATCAGAAAGTATTGCTAAAGTTTTAGCTCAATTATCAAAAAGTTATCAAATATTTGCTATTTCTCACCAACCACAATTAAGTGCAACAGCTCATCAACATTTTATGGTGAAAAAAACTGATAATAAATCTACAGTTAAATTATTGAATATTGATGAAAGAATTGATGAAATAGCTAGAATGATTTCTGGTGAAAATATTACTAATGAAGCTTTAGAGTTTGCAAAAAAACTTTTATAAATAAAAATTATTTATAATAAAAGCCATTTCAGATTCAGAAATGGCTTTTTTATTGTTTACATAAAATAATATCTTATGGTACATATGATATTTTATTGATTCCTAGTCCTGCCTCATATCCTGACATAATATTTGCATTTACAACAGCTTGAGAAGATGCTCCTCGTAAAAGGTTGTCTATACTTGTATTTATAAATAAGGCAGTTCCATTTTGTTCTACAAAGATATCACAAAAATTTGTTCCTGCTGTGCTTTTAATATTTACAGGAGTTTCTCTAATTCTGATAAATTCACTATTTTTGTAGTAGTCATTTAAAATAGCTTGTGCATCTATATCTTCATCTAATGTACAGTAAACACTCACTAGCATTCCTCTTGTTACAGGAATAAGATGTGGTACAAAATTAACATTAAACTGTTTATTTTTGATTAACGATATCTTTTCTTGTATTTCAGGCATATGTCTATGTTTAAATGGATTGTATGCAAACATATTATCATTTACAGTTACAAAAGAGGTTAAATCACTTAGCTTTTTACCAGCTCCACTTACACCACTTTTTGCATCTACAAAGATATTATCGTTATCTTTTATAAACTCTACAAAAGGTAAAATTCCTAAAAGTGTAGCTGTAGGATAACATCCTGGGTTTGCAACTAAATTTGCATTTTTAATATCATTTTCATAATATTCAGGAAGTCCATAAACTGATGATGGTAAATTTTCTTTATCTTCATGTGGACAATAATGCTTTTCATAAGTATCTAATTCCAGACGATAATCAGCACTTAAGTCAACAACTTTTACATCTAAAGCTAGTAACTCTTTTGCAAAAGACATTGACGTTTTATGTGGTAAAGCTAAAAAACAAAGAGAAGCAACTTTTGAAATCTCTTTGGCATCTGCTTTTTCTACATCCATAGATATTACTTTATCTAAACATGGATGTAAAGTATCTATAGTTGTGTCTCCACTACTATTTGCTATATATGTTAAATTAAACTTAGGATGGTTTAGTAGTATTTTAACAAGTTCTAAACCCGTATATCCACTAGCTCCTACTATTGCTACATTTAGCATAGTTTACTCTCATCAAAGTATACTTCTTCTACTTCAAACTCTTTTTTTCCACCAGGTAATTGTGCTGTAAATTCATCGCCTTCACTTTTCCCTAAAAGTTGTTTTGCTAAAGGTGAGTGAAATGAGATATTACCTATTTCTGGATTACTATGAGCAGAAGATACAATAGTATAAACAATCTCATCTTCTGTATCTACGTCGATTAATTTAACAGTAGAACCGAAACTAACTTTTTCATGTGTTAAAGATGAAGGGTCAATAATCACTACTCTTGTAATTAAATCTTCAAGTTCTGCTATTCTTTTATTTATATTTGCTTGATCCTCTTTAGCTGCATGATACTCTGCATTTTCTTTTAAATCACCAAGCTGTCTTGCCTCTTCAATAGCCACTAAAATAATAGGTCTTTGTACAAGTTTCATATCGTTTAAATTATTTGTTAATGTTTGATAATCATTTTCTGTCATTGGTTCTTTTTGCATTTTAATTCCTATTTTTTACTATTTTCTTTGAGTTGTCGCTTCCATTCTTTTTCAAATTTTTTTCTTTTTAAGAATGAAAGGTGTTCTATAAAGACATGACCTGAAAGATGTTCCATCTCATGTTGCCAAGCAATTGCCAAAAAGTCATTTGCTTTCATTGTTTGTTTTTCACCATGCCTATCAAAGTATTCTACTATAATATTTTCAGCTCTAGTTACTTCAGCATGAAATCCAGGAATACTTAAACAGCCTTCATTAAATACTAATTCACCATCTTTATGTGTAACTATCGGATTTATTGCTTCTATTAGATTCTCATCTAATTGTTTTCCATCATTCTCTGCACCTTCATTATCTATAGGTATATTGATGATTAAAACATTTAAATCAATTCCTATTTGAATAGCCGCTAGTCCAACACCACCATATTTATCCATTGTATCATTCATATCATCTAAAAGAGTATGAAGTTCTTTATCAAAAACTTCAACATCTCTAGATTTTTTTCTTAAAATGGGATTTGGATAAGTTATTACTTCTCTTATCATATCTTAAATTCTTTCTTTTATTCGTGTTTATCTATAACTTTATCAACAAGTCCATATTCAGCAGCTTCGGCTGAACTCATGAAGTTATCTCTTTCTGTATCTGCTTCAACTTTAGAAAACTCTTGACCAGTATGATCTGCTAATAGTTGATTTAAACTATCTTTTAATCTCTGAATCTCTTGTGCTTGAATTTGGATATCTGTTGATTGTCCTTGAGCACCACCTGATGGTTGATGGATCATAATTCTAGCATTTGGTAGAGCAAATCTTTTACCTTTTGTTCCTGCACTTAACAAAAATGCTCCCATAGAAGCAGCTTGTCCTATACAAATAGTACAAATATCTGGTTTGATATAGTTCATTGTATCATACATACTTAAACCAGCAGTTACAACTCCACCTGGAGAGTTGATATATAAGTAGATATCTTTTTCAGGATCTTCAGCTTCTAAAAATAAAAGCTGAGCTACAACTGTTGAAGCAACTTGATCATTTACTTCACCACTAAGCATAATAATTCTATCTTTTAAAAGACGAGAGTAGATGTCGTAACTTCTCTCTCCTCTTCCTGTTTGTTCAACAACTACTGGAATATAAGACATTATTTTCCTGCTTTTTCGTCTAATAGTTTAGTGATAACTTTTTGCTCAATCATTGACATTTTAATTGCTGGTAAGTATCCTGCTTCTTCATATTGTTTAATTAATGCTTGACCATCTTGACCTTGCATCATTGCTTCGTAATATAAAGTTTGTGTTACTTCTTGATCTTCTACAGAAACACCTTCAGCTTTAGCTAAAGCATCAACAATAAATGTAGCTTTTACACTTTTTATAGCTTCTGGTTTAGCTTCTTCTCTCATTGCTTCAATTTTAGCTTGATCTTCTTTTAATGCATTTAAATCTTCTTCAGACATTGTTCTAACTTGATTATTTAAAAGTTGAGAAATTTCCTGCTCTAATACTGATGTAGGAACTTCAAAAGCAAGTTTTTCAACTAATGTTTCTAAATATTTAGGTTTTAAATCTTCATTGTAGTATTTTGAAGATTTTTCTAAAGTGATTTGTTCTTTAACTTTTTCAGTTAATAATTCTACAGTTGGGTTTTCTTCATTTGATAAAACTTTAGCAGCAAATTCATCGTCAATTACAGGAGTTGCTTTTTCTTGAATTTCATGTAATTTTACTTTAAATACTACTTCTTTTCCTGCTAAATCAGCTGATTGGTATTCTGCTGGAAATGTTACAGCAATCTCTTTTTCTTCTTCATATTTCATACCGATAACTTGGTCTTCAAAACCTGGGATAAATGAATTAGAACCGATTTCTAAAGAGTGACCTTCAGCTTTACCACCATCAAATGCAACACCATCTTTAAAACCTTCAAAGTCAATTAATGCAAAATCTCCAGCTTTAACCATTCTTTTTCTTTTGATTTTTTCTAAAGGAGCACCTTGTGCTGCCATTGTATTGATTTTTTCATTGATCTCTTCTTCAGTTACTACTGTAGCTTCCATTTCTGGTAATAATGCTTTATAATCACCTAAATCAATACTTGGTCTACAAGATAATTCAATTTCAATTTCAATATCACCATTTTCTTGTTTATCAAATTTTGTGATAGCTGGTTCCCCAATTAAATCTGTGTTATTGATATTTAATTCTGCTAATGCACCTGTTAAAATTTCTCTAATCGCTTCACCTTCAGCATCTTGAGTAAGCTTATCTGCATATCTACTTTTTACTACTGCTACAGGAACTTTACCTTTTCTAAAACCTTGAACATCCATAGTCTTTGCTGCTTCTTTTGCTAGTTTGTTTAAGTTAGTTTCAATTGCACCAGCTTCTACTGTTGCAGTTACAACTGCGTTTGCTTCGTTTGTTTTTGTTGCGTTAAATTTCATATAAATGAACTCCGTGTTTAATAATTTTCGTTAATTTTAGCTAAAAATAGCTTATAAAATTATAGTTTAATTAATTTGGGAATAAAGTGACTTTTTGTTATAATCACATAACTATATAAAATAAAGGTAAAGTGATGAATGATTATATACTTGTAGCGGGGACAGCAAACCCTGAATTTGCTCAAAAAATTGCAGATTCTTTAGGAAAAGAATTGGCTGATGTTGATGTAAAAAGATTTAGTGATGGTGAAATAAACGTTAATATTACAGAATCTGTGCGTGGTAAAGATGTATTTATTATCCAACCTACTTGTGCTCCTGCAAATGATAATTTAATGGAATTATTGATTATTGTAGATGCTTTAAAAAGAAGTAGTGCTGGTAGTATAAATGCAGTGATCCCATATTTTGGATATGCAAGACAAGATAAAAAAGCAGCTCCAAGAGTTCCTATTACAGCAAAACTTGTTGCAGATATGATTCAAGTTGCGGGTGTTCAAAGAGTTATCACTTTAGATTTACATGCAGCTCAAATTCAAGGATTTTTTAATATTCCTGTTGATCATCTTACTGGTTCAACTTTATTTGTTGAATATATAAAATCAAAAAATCTTAAAAATCCAATCATTGCATCTCCCGATGTAGGTGGAGTGGCCCGAGCTAGAACATATGCAGAATCTCTAGGGTACGATTTAGTAATCGTTGATAAAAAAAGAGAAAAAGCAAATGTTAGCGAAGTGATGAACATCATTGGAGACGTAGAAGGTCGAGATGTTATTATTTTAGACGATATGGTTGATACAGCAGGGACTTTAACAAAAGCCGCTGATGTATTAAAAGAGAAAGGTGCAACAAGTGTAATGGCATGTTGTACTCATGGTGTTTTAAGTGGACCTGCATTTGATAGAATTGACAAAAGTGCTTTAGATGAACTAGTAATTACAGATACAATTCCTTTATCTAAACCGCATGATAAAATTTCAGTTTTAACAGCCTCAGAGATAACTGCTAGAACAATAAAAAGAATTTATACTAACGCATCTATTCAAAGTATATTTATTTAATTTAAACAAAAAAAGGACAAAAAATGAAAAAAATTATATTAGCATCAGTAGTGGCATCAGCTTTATTTGGAAGTAGCACATACAACATAACACCAATGATAGGTTATGTTAATACAAAAGATCATGTAGATATTGAAAATCATGCGGTTGCAGGTATTGCAGCAGCTAGAAATTTAAGTGAAGATTCAGCATTTGATTCTTTAGAATTAGGATTATTACAATCAGGAAGTGCTGATTATGAAAAAAATTCAGAAGATACTAAAATTACTCAACTATTTTTTAATGGTGTAAAAGATTACAAATTAAATGATACATTTAAATTATATGCTTTAGCAGGTTTAGGTTACGAAAGACTTTCTGATGAAGAGATGGGAAATGAATCGGATCCATTTTTTAATTATGGTTTAGGTACAGCTGTAACTTTTGCTAATGATATGGCTTTAAAATTAGATGTAAGACATCAGTTAAAATTTGATGGTGACAAAAATATTGTAACACTATTAGGTTTCTCTATACCACTTGGTAGTTCTACTCAAAAAGTTGATGATTTAGATGATGATAATGATGGTGTAAAAAACTCTGCTGATTCATGTCCAACATCTGCTGCTAATGCAAAAGTTAATATGGTTGGTTGTGAAATTGAACAAGATGATGACCATGATAGTATTTTAAATAAAAATGACAAATGTCCAACAACTAAATTGGGTGTAACTGTTGATTCTACAGGATGTGAACTTGATAGTGATAATGATGGTGTTGTAGATTCAATGGATAAATGTCCAACATCAGTTGCTGGAGCAAAAGTAGATGCAAAAGGATGTGAAATTTTATCAGTACCTGCTGATTTAGGAATTGTTTTTGAAACAAATAGTGCTAAAATTAAAAGTGCAGATTTAGCAAAATTTGAAAAATATGTTACATATTTATCAAAAGTGCCATCTGCAAAAGTGGTATTAGAAGCACATACTGATTCTGCGGGAAGTGCAAAATATAACTTAGCTTTATCTAAAAAAAGAGCATCAAGTACAAAAAAACAATTAGTATCAATGGGAATATCAGCAGATAGAATTACTACAATCGGTTATGGTGAAACTAAACCTTTAGTTGCAAATGATACAGCTGAAAATATGAGTAAAAATAGAAGAGTTACAGCTAAAATAGCAAAATAAATAGAGAAGTAACAGATTCAAGAAATAATTTTAACAACATTATTATTCACAAGTAGTTTATTTTCAAATGAACTTCTTGTGACAGTTGATTCAAATAGTTACCCAAATCAATAATACTCAAAAAGAAAAAATAGACAAATGAATAGGCGAGTTATTGCTCAATCATTTGATATATTTCAATAAAATCTATCTTCTCTCTTTTTTTAATGTAGATTAAAACTCCTTTAATCTACAAATCTTTTACAATTTACATCTTCTAATATTTTTCTTGCAATTGAAGATGTTTCAACTGCAATAGTTTGTGTTTGGCTTGCTACAGATGCATTTTGTTGTGTTTGTTTATCTAAATCATTAACAACATCGTTGATTTGTTCTATACTTGTTCTTTGCTCTTTTGAAGTTTCTGTAATATCTTTAATTACATCCATTGTTTGAGTGATATTATCATTTAATTGTTTATATCCATCAATCATCTCATCTGCAATTTTTTTACCATCATCCGCTTTGGTTGCTGCATTTTCAACAAGGTTTTTTATTTCATTTGCAGCTTCAGCTGATCTTGATGCAAGGTTACGTACCTCTTGTGCAACCACTGCAAAACCTTTTCCTGCTTCGCCTGCAGTTGCAGCTTCAACAGCAGCATTTAAACTTAAAATATTTGTTTGAAATGAGATTTGGTCGATAATAGTTATTGCTTCTGCAATTGCATTTGTTTGTTCATTTATTTCATTCATTGATAGAACTGTTGAGTTAGCTAACTCCTCACCTTTGGTAATCGAAGCAGATAATTGAGTTGAGTGTTGCGACATAATTGCAACTTTTTCTGTATTATTTATTACACTTGAGGTTATTTCTTCAAGTGCGGCAGCTGTTTCTTCAAGTGAAGAGGCAGTTAAAACAGAGGAATTATTTAAAATATCCACATTTGATGATAGTTTTTCAGAATTATTTTCTAACGTTAAACCAGTGGATTTACTTTCTTGTAACATACAATTGATAGTTGAAGATAGATTATTTAGTCCTTTTGCTATATTACCCGATGGATTTTGAATAGATTGTGTAAAGTCTGATTGTGCGTATTGTTCTAAAAGTTCTATTATTTCATTAATATTTGGATGCACATTATTACTAATTTCCTGTATCATTTCATTTAAGATATCTTTTAATTCATTTAATGATTGATTATTTGTTTCAACTGTTACAAACTTATCTAAATGACCTGTCTTAATTCTGCTTACTATCTCTTTTACATTATCAATCATTTTTTTGTCACTATTTAAGTTACTTTCAACAATTTCGATTTCTTTATTGATAATGCGAGCCATTTTTCCAAATTCATCATTAGTATTAATATCTAAGTTTTTAACATTTGTTGTGTCACCTTTTAAATATTTAAAGAATTCATTAAATCCATCTTCTAGTATATTTAAGGGTTTGAACATTTTAGTTAAAAGGATATATAGAATAGAAGTAAAAAGAATTAATAAAAAAAGATATAAAGCTGTATGTTTATAAATATTTTCGTATAAATTTTCAAAAACATTATCATAATCTAGTTCAACAACAAAAAACCAACCTGATAATGATACTTTACCATACGACATAATTTTCTTACTATCATTTTCTTCTATTATTTTAAAGTCAATACTTTTGTTACTTTTCATTGCTTTAAATAACAAACTATCTTTATTTAGTAATGATCCATCTTTATGAATGAGTATTTTACCTTTTTCATCTACTAAATATGCAAATCCAGATTCAGGTAATTTAATATTTAAAATTGTTTCTACAACAGTATCTAGAAAAATATCAGAACCAATTACACCAACGACTTTGTCATTAATGATTAAAGGAGTAGCAATAGATATAATAAGTTTTTTTGTTGTTGCATCGATATATGGCTTAGATATTATAGACTTCATCTCTTTTATAGCTTTTATATACCAAGGTCTAGTCCTTGCATCGTATTGGTTCTTTTCTATAGTATAAATTGCACCTGAAGCAATTAAAAGACTACCATCTTTTTTATATCCAATATATAAATCAGAAAAGTTACCTGCATCCCTACCTAACTGTAGTTTTGATATTAATTCCTTAGTTGGATTATAAATATCAATTTTAGCAAGCTGGGCTGTAGCAGCTTCGACAATTGTGATTTTTGATGCTAAATAATCATCAATTAACTTTGATGTTTGTGTTGTAAGGTCTAAGTTCTTCTCTTTTATTAGATTATTTTCTGCTGTAAATTCATTTGAACTATTTAAAAATCCTAATATTGAAAAAGAAAAAATAAATCCAATTATTACAATAAGTAAAACTTTATTTTTAATGTTTATTTCTTTCATTTTAATCCTTTGTGTTATAATAATATAATAATTTATTATCTTTTTATAATTTATTTAATAAAATTTTATCATAATAAAGTAACATTATGGTGTCCAAAATTTATACAACTAAAGGAATAACAACTATGGATTTTGCGCATCAACGTATCTATTAAACAAAAAATGGATATAATCGCATATAAATAGAAAAACTTTTTAAAAAGTAGGATAAATAAAATTGCAAAGTAAAATAAGAAATTTTAGTATCATAGCCCATATTGACCATGGGAAAAGTACACTAGCAGATAGAATTATACAAGAATGTGGTTCTGTAGCCGATAGAGATATGTCAGCACAAGTTATGGATACTATGGATATAGAACAAGAAAGAGGTATCACTATTAAAGCACAGTCAGTAAGACTTGACTATGTAAAAGATGGTGAACATTATATATTGAATCTTATTGATACTCCGGGGCATGTGGACTTCTCTTATGAGGTAAGTAGATCTTTAGCTTCATCTGAGGGTGCTTTACTTATTGTTGATTCTACTCAAGGTGTGGAAGCTCAAACTATTGCAAATGTTTATATTGCTATGGAAAACGACTTAACTTTAATGCCTGTAGTAAATAAAATAGATTTACCTTCAGCAGATCCTTTAAGAGTTTTAGAGGAAACAGAAGAAGCAATAGGACTTGACTGTACAGAACATAATCTTATTTCAGCTAAAACAGGTGTAGGGGTTAAAGATCTTATTGACAGCATTGTTGATACCATTCCTGCGCCGTCTGGTGATGAAAAAGCACCTACAAAAGCACTTATTTATGATTCTTGGTTTGATAACTATTTGGGTGCACTAGCACTAGTGCGAGTTTATGATGGTAGTATTAAAAAAGGGCAATTACTTAAAATGATGAATACAAAAGTTGAGCATAAAGTACTTGATCTTATGTATCCACACCCTTTGAAAAAACAAAAAACAGAAGAGCTAGAAACTGGTGAAATAGGTATTGTTATTTTAGGTCTTAAAACAACTGAAAGTATTGTTGTTGGTGATACAATGACAGATGCTAAAAATCCTACACCTGAAATCATTGATGGATTTGAACCAGCTAAACCATTTGTATTTGCAGGGCTTTATCCTATTGATACTGATAAGTTTGAAGACTTGCGAGATGCTTTGGAACGACTTCAATTAAATGATAGTTCTATTAGTTTTGAGCCAGAATCTTCTGCTGCACTAGGAAGTGGTTTTAGAACAGGTTTTCTTGGAATGCTTCATATGGAAGTTATTAAAGAGAGACTTGAACGTGAATTTAATCTTGATTTAATTGCGACTGCCCCTACTGTTGTATATAAGGTACTGACAACATCTGGTGAAGAACTTATGATACAAAATCCATATGAATTACCTCCTGTAAATCATATAGAGACTATTTATGAACCATATGTAAAAGCTACAGTTCTTGTACCTGATGAATTTTTGGGAAATGTTATTACTCTTCTTAATAATAGACGTGGTATTCAAAAAAAGATGGATTATATTAATAAAAGAGTTTTATTGGAATATGACATCCCTATGAATGAAATAGTTATGGATTTTTATGATAAGCTAAAATCCACAACAAAAGGATATGCATCATTTGATTATGAAGTGACAGGTTTTAGACCTGGAAATCTTAAAAAACTTGATGTTTTAGTAGCTGGCGAAGCTGTAGATGCATTAAGTATTATTGTACCAGAAGAAAAAGCACAATCAAGAGGAAGAGTTTTTGTTAAACAACTCAAAGAACTTATTCCTAGACAACTTTTTGAAGTAGCTATTCAAGCGAGTATTGGAAAAGATATTATTGCAAGAGAAACTGTAAAATCCACTGGTAAAAATGTAACTGCAAAATGTTATGGTGGAGATATTACAAGAAAAAGAAAACTACTAGAAAAACAAAAGGCCGGTAAAAAAAGAATGAAGTCTATTGGTAAAGTAAATGTACCTCAAGAAGCTTTTATGGCAGTATTAAAACTAGACTAAGTTCTAGTTTTAATTTATCAAACTCTATTCTCTTTTAATCTCATTAATATAACACAATAATTCTCCTTAATTCTAAAGAAATAACAATAAAGTACAGATTCTACAGATTTGAACGTAAATTTGATTAGATTTACGTGTTACTATTGATTAACTTTTTTAAGGAGAAATTATGTTTAATAAAAAATGTGTTATTATCAATAAAAGATTTATAAGGAGAAATTATAATGATTAAAATTATTTTATCAATTGCATTGTTAGTAAGTAGTTTGTTTGCAGAAGATATTACAATAGCAACAGGAGAAAAAAGTGGTTCATATTATAAGTATGGAGAATTGATAAGTAAAAATATTTTTAAAAATAAAGCTAAAGTTTTAAATACTACAGGTTCTGTAGATAATATGTTACTTGTTGCAGATGGAATTGTGGATGTAGCATTTGTACAAGCTGATGCTTTAGAAATGCTCGATATTTTTTATAAAAGTAGCAATAAAAAAACATCGGATTTAGTAGAAATTGTTGGTAAACTCTATGCCGAAACATTACATATAATTGTTGACAAAAATAGTGGTATCAAAAATCTTAAAAATTTAAATGGAAAAGTGATGTCTGCTGGAGGACAAAAAAGTGGAAGTAGTGTAACTGCATCGTATATTGAAAATGAATTCGATATACAATTTTCAAGGGTAGTTTCAGCTTCTATCGAAAATAGTTTAAGACTTTTAAAACAAAAAAAAGTTGATGTGATATTTTATGTATCAAAGAGTCCTTCTGATTTACTAAAGAGGTATGACAATATAAAACTTTTAAATGTAGATAAAGAAATCACTAATAATAAACATATTAAAAGGACAATTGTAAAAAAGAATAATTATAGATTCTTGGAAAAAGATTTACATACTTATTCTGTTGACAGTTTAGTTATTGTTAAAAAAGGTTTTAAAGATATGAAGAAAATCTCAAAATATTTTAATATGAGTGCTTCAACAGAAAATACATCAAATGCTAAAAACTCTAATAAACTTGTGTTTAAAATTCCTATTAATGTATTAACTAACTATACAAATTTATATGGAAATAGAGCTTTAGTTAGAATGAATTTTATAGATGCTCACTTATCACGATTAAAAAATGAAAAGACTCTTGTTAAGTTAAAAGAGGTAAATGAAATTGTTAATAGACTTAAATATGATTCAGATTTAAATGTATGGAAGAAAAAAAATAAATGGGCAACGCCTTTACAATCTTTAGGAACAGGGCTTGCTGATATAGAAGAATATGCATTGATTAAATCTTTATTTTTAACTAAAATAGGTATTAATCCTAAAAAATTAAAGCTAATTCAAAAAGATATTCCATTTAATTTTAATGGTGAAAAAAACTCTAAAAATATAACACTTGCTTATTTTCATAAAGCAAATAAGGCTCCTGTTATTTTAGATTATACAGAAGGTGCAAAATCTATTTATAAGTATAAAAATCAATTTAAATATAATTTTGTGAAAAAATCTGAGGGTAAAACTTGGAATAAAATATTGAAGAATAATTTTAACAGTAAAGATGCTGAAATAATTATGTCTAGATTAAAATAGTTTTAAACTATTTTAAATCTTGAATTACTTTTTTTATTGTAGATGTAATTTTATAGAGTTCCTCATCCGTGATGTTGTAAGATACGATACTATAAACTAGTTTTCCAAATGGTCGTATCCACACACCATTTTTCACACAAAAGTCTTGAACTATTTGAGCTTTTGTGTTGTCTTTTAATTCTACTACCCCAATAGCTCCAATAGTACGAACATCTGCAACTATCTCTAAATCTTTTAAAGACTTTAACTCTTTTGTAAAAATTGATTCTATATTTTTTACTTTATCTTTCCATTTTGAATTGAGAAGTAAATCGATACTTGCATTTGCAACACTACAAGCCAAAGCATTTCCCATAAAAGTAGGACCATGCATAATCACACCTATATCACTATTTGATATAGTATCACTGATGTTTTTTGATGTAGCCATGGCTGCCATACTCATCATACCTCCCGTTAGACCTTTTCCCATACAGATGATATCTGGAGTGATATTGGCATGATCACATCCCCACATAAGTCCAGTATGACCAAAACCAGTAGCTATTTCATCTACGATAAAAGGTATGTCATATTTTGTGCAAAGTTCTCGTGCTATTTTTAAGTATTCTGGAGAGTGTATTTTCATTCCTCCTGCACCTTGGACAATTGGTTCAACAATAACACCTGCTATCTCATCTTTGAATTGTTCTATAGTATTGCCTAAATTTTCAACAGATGCAAATATATTCTTTGGTAAATAGTCACCATATAAAGAATGCATACTATTTTGTGGATCACATACTCCCATACAACCAAGAGTATCCCCGTGGTATGCATTTTCTAATGCTATAAATTTTGATACATTTTTCCCTTTTGCTTTATTGTAAAGAATAGCAGTTTTTAAAGCAACTTCTACAGATACACTTCCACTATCTGCTAAAAATACACTAGGAAGATTTGTCAAATCTGCAATCTTTTTGCATAATGTTGTTGCAGGCTCATGGGTAAGTCCACCAAACATAACATGAGGCATTATATTTGCTTGCGTTTCAAGTGCTTTTATTAAGCTAGGATGATTGTATCCGTGAATTGCACTCCACCATGAACTCATTGCATCTACAAGCTCTCTACCATCTTCTAAAGTGATAGTTTGTTTATCTGTACTCTTAACTGGAAGAATTACACTTTTTGATGGTAACGAATTATATGGGTGCCAAGTGTGTTGATTATCTATATCTAAAATTTTCATTTGATATTATACAAAAGTTTCGCTATAATTCGCTTCTATTTCACACTTGGGGTCGACATGGTATCGATTGGAGCAGTGCGGATTAGTTGCATGTGGGCTTGAATCACCCTTATAAGATTCAAAATTTTTTAACCGCAAATAATACAAATTATTCTCCTGCTGTAGCAAAAGCTGCATAGATAAAAGACTCCCCTTAATTGGGTAGAGACTTTGGAGGTTTCCACTACATGATGCTATCTATTGTAGATTATTGGAGACTCACCCCTAGATAGCTTATCGATTTGGAACTGGTTTGAACAAATTGAGACATTTAAAACCTTATCTTAAAAGTAGCCTTGGAAGTTTGAGCTATTTTGTAGAGACATCTGATCAACTTTATCTAAACATGTAGACGCTAATTCAATCTGTTTTAAGACTGGAGTTCAATCCTCCACGACTCCACCAATAAAATAACCTTTAAACACTGACTTCCTAAAAAACTTTGTAGATTTTGAAAAAAAAAGACGATAGAAAGACCACCAGATAATAATTCAATGTAGTTGTAAGTTAGTAAGTTTTTTAATTCATATAATTACTCTTGACATATTTTAACTAGTATAACCATTCATAAATAAGTGGAAATATGACTTTTTGTGTGATAATTCATAGGTATAATGTGTAAAAAGGAAATCATTAGTGAACGATATTAATAAGGAAAAACATTGATAAATATAGAATCAGAAGGACATATAAAAGAGATACTTAAAGTTGCAAAAATCGAAGTAAGTGATAAAGATATAAAAGAACAACTTACAGCAGATAATATAATAAAAACTCTCAAGGTGTATCAAATACAGTTGTAAGAAGTACAGTTGATTCTACTGTATATGGAACAGATATCAAGAATAGTTTAACAATAGGACTTATAACAAATGTATCAAACTTAGGATTTAGAGCTGCAGGAGATACTTCTATGAGTCAATACCTAGGAGAAGATAATACACTCTTTAAAGATGGTGCGGTAGGAAAAGTAGCCTTACATAGTCTTGTAGGTGCAGGAACAGCAGAACTCTTAGGTCAAGATGCAACAGCAGGAGCAGTAGCAGCAGGAGTAAATGAACTTGTTTCACCATTATATGATGGACTAGAAAATGATACTCAAATACAAGTCTCTGGACTCATAGGAGGATTAAGTGCCGCAGCCGTAGGAGGTGAGAGTGAAATAAGCACAGGACAAACAATAGCTCAAAGTGCAACTGAATATAATAGACAATTACATGCTAAAGAGATAAAGTTTATAGAAGAAAATGCTCAAGACTTTGCAGATGAAAAAGGTATCTCTTTACAAGAAGCAAAATCAAGATTATCTCAACAAGGACTAAGAGGAACAGATAAAGCTTGGTCTTTAATATTAGGAGAAGATACAGATACCCAAGCACAAGATTTTATAACAAAAAATTCAAATGGACTATTTACAGTTAAAAATGAATATGAGTTTAAAGATGGAACAACAAATGGCCAAAGTGAAATATCAGATCTAAATCAAAATGATTATAATCAACTCAAAACTTTTTATCAAGATAATGTATACGCAACTACATCAACAAATCCAAACAATTTTTACTAAAAAATTAAGTAACAGTATGAAAAGTATCAAGAATTTTTGAATCAAAGATCCTCATCACTAATTACAAAAAAAGAACATTATACTTATCCAAGAGTAAGGTCGGAGTACCGAAGTTTGATTACAAATTTACCTTATCTTTTTACTTATAAAAATCAAAAGAAATTAGTCATTCATAATACAACAAATTCAATTGACGGTGGAGTATTTTCTCCAATGAAAAAGTTATTGAAGATACATAATGGATTTACTAAAAGTTTGAAGCTAAAAATGGTTGATGATTATCTAGTTAATTATAAGAAAAAGTGATTATTTAGGCACCCATATCTTTCATTAAGTCTTTATTACCAAGAAAACAATAAAGAATATTTAGATTATTCGTATAATGTTAACTACTGAAAATTAGACAATCTAATTATGTAGAACTTTGTAAAGTAAAAAGAAAAATATAATATATTTATCCACTTTAATCCTTATCATAAAGTTAGTAGTATTTTCTGATTCTATAGATTCGTATTATTAAATAATATGAATCCATGTGTGACTTTTTATGTGACATTGTTTTGATATAGTATAGATATCAAAATAAAAAGGATTAGAAATGCAAATAGATGGACACCACACAGTTACTTATGCCCTAGCTAGAATTGCAGGCTTTAATAAAGAAGAAGCAAATACAATTGCTTATTCAGCACAATATGTTGATGATGCAACAAATTCAGGAATTATTACATTTACAAATGGAGCAACATTTAGCAGAATTAGTTCTGCACACGAGATGTCTGCGTATGATATCAAATATTATACAGATGCACATGAAAATAATTTAGTGTGGGTTCCCTTTCATTTTCTTCCTGGAAATAATGAACAAGTTGCAGGTTCAAATGTAGATGGATCTTTTATAAATAAGTTAGTTTGTAAACCATATAGTCATGTAGCCGTTGATATGCTTAATGCCTGTATCAAAGATAAAGATAAATCATATGGGCTTCATAGACTTGGAATTACAATGCATGTATTTGCAGATACTTTTGCTCATCAAGGATTTGCAGGTAAACTTCACGATATTAATAAAGTTGATGAACTAGTATGCCACAATTATGAATTTGGATTTTGGGATAAAGCAACTGCTGCAACATTAAATGCTACTTTTCCAATGGGACATGGAGCGGCATTAAGCTGTCCTGATATGCCATTCTTAGAGTGGAGTTATACGAATGGATTAGGAACAAGAGTTGACAGAGATAATTTAGATATTTTTAACAGAGCATGTGTCGATATGTACGGTCAATTGGCAGCATATTTACAAAATACAGGTAGGGTAGAAGAGATAAAAATTTTTACAAACGAAGATAAGGCTCAATTTAATAAAAACTTTATGGAATTTAAAGAAGAAGATGGTGAAAAACGACATAAATTATGGATTAAATCAATTGCAAATGGTGATTTTAGTTTTGGTGCCGAAGATTTGGAGTATATTGCTAAAGGAGAAGGTTCTTGGAAGCATAAAGCTATAGGACAGGATAAAGCAAAAGATGAAAAAGATGACAAATTTGAATTTACAGATACTTTTATGACAAGTGATTGGAGAAATTTTCATGTTGCGTTAAAAGCACATAGATTCGATATTATAAATGATATTCTACCAAAATATGGAATAAGTGTTTCCTAACTAAAAAACAGAAAAAGAGTATTTATAATCTTTTTCTATTTAATAAATTTAGATTTAATGAAAGTAACACTCTTTAAAAAAAGATGTTGATCCTAACATTAAAATCTTATTCTGTAAATAATATTCTACTTCTTTTCTGGAATAAATACAAATATCTTGAACATTCCAGTAACTATAAAAATCTATTTTTTCAATCCATGTTGATTCTGATGTTGTTAAATCATATATTTGATGATTAAGACCTTTACTATTAAAATATGTGCTTTTTTAATTTTAAACAGCTTCAGGAAAATAAATCTATTTGATTTATAATAAATGTTAAAATATAAAATGTATTCTATAAAGTATCTATCTGAAATTTAAGTTGGTTGTTTTTATGAAATATGAAGTAAGTTTTATTTCGCAGAAGTACAAAAGTAGAAATTCTACTTAAGACCCTGCTTGTTCATTGACTAAATAATATCATTATCATCATTAATCTATCTTTAGAATAGATTTTTAATAAATTTTGGCTAAAATACTTTAATTATAGAAATAAGAGAGTTAGTATGAGTATTGATCGAACGGAAGATTACATTGTTATATTAATTAAAGAATTATTAAAACAGCCTGCAGAAACAGAATGGCTAGAATTTAAACATAATAATCATGATAAAGAGATGATAGGTGAATATATTAGTGCACTGTCAAATTCTGCTACTCTTCATGGAAAAACTAACGCATATGTAATGTGGGGTATAGAGGATGAATCCCTTAATATTATAGGTACTACTTTTAAACCATCATCTACTAAAGTAGGTGGAGAAGCTTTAGAAAATTGGTTATTACGATTATTAACTCCAAAAATCAATTTTAAATTCTATGAAGTAAGTATTGATGATAAAAATTTAGTTTTATTGGAAATCTCACCTGCTGCCATTAATCCTGTAAGTTTTCAAGGTAATGAATATATTAGACTTAATTCACATAAAAAAAAGTTAAAAGAACTTCCTGAGAAAGAAAGAGAGCTTTGGAGAGCATTTGAAAATACACCATTTGAAAAACAAATTGCAGTAGAAAATTTAGATGATAGTGAAGTTTTAACTTATTTAGATTATACACATTATTTTGAGTTATTGAAATTGCCACTTCCTGAAAATAGAGAAAATATATTAAATAATCTTGCTCAAGATGATATGATAACTAAATCGGAAAATGGAAAATGGTTAATTACAAATTTAGGGGCGATACTATTTGCTAAAAATTTAAGTAGTTTTAGTCATTTAAAAAGAAAATCAATTAGAGTTATCCAATATAAGGATAATTCAAAAGTTTATACAATCAAAGAAATTGAAGGCAATAAAGGATACGCGGTTGGATTTGAAGGTTTAATTTCATATATAAATAACATGCTACCTACAAATGAGGTAATTAAACAGGCATTTAGAGAAAATAAACCAATGTATCCAGAATTATCAATTCGAGAAATTGTTGCAAATGCAATAATACATCAAGATTTTTCTCAAACGGGTAATTCTGTCATGATAGAAATTTTTGCCAATAGATTTGAAGTGACAAACCCAGGTGAACCACTTGTAGATACGGATAGATTCTTAGATACTCCGCCTAAATCAAGAAATGAAATTTTAGCATCGTTTATGAGAAGAATAAATATATGTGAAGAACGAGGTAGTGGTATTGATAAAATTGTATTTGAAACAGAATTGTATCAATTACCAGCACCAATATTTGAGTCAACAAATGGATACACTCGTGTAATTTTATTTGCACATAAAGAATTAAAGGATATGCTAAAAGGAGACAAAATAAGAGCTTGTTATCTTCACTGTACTTTAAAGTATATTCAAAGTGATTATATGACGAATACTACATTAAGAGAAAGATTCGGTATTGATACAAAAAATACAGCAATGGTATCAAGAATTATTAAAGATACTTTAGAAAGCAACAAAATTTCTCTTTATGATGAAAGTGTTGGTACTAGGGCAAGAACTTATGTTCCAATATGGGCAAAATAAAAGAATCTTTGTTTGACCGTTGTTTGATTATTAACTTAAAGTAAAATAAATATTTTTTAAAATCCCTTTATTTAAAGTCTAAATCGTAAGTATTTATACTTTTAATTGTTTGATTAATCCTATTTTACATATTAGGATTAAATACAATAATTATTTAGATTACATGACCCATAACTAATTCAATACTATCCTTACCATTTGTTGGATCAAGTTTTGCATATCGTAATGTTGATGTTATATCTTTATGATTCATTAATTTTTGAATTGTATATATTGGTGTACCTTTTATAGCTAAATTTGATGCAAAAGTATGTCTTAAACTATGTACAACAAATCTATTTTTATTATCATCTTCATCTATTCCATCGTTAAATAGTTCATCTAAAATTGGCTTAAGTCTTCTTTGGAGCATTCTCACTGTTAATTCTTTGTTGTTAATTTGGAATAAGTTATCATTGTTACCTAATGTACTCAATTTATTAAATAATACCTCTGAAACATCTTTAGTGATAAATCCGTTATACACATCATTATTATTTTTAAAATCTACTAATTTAATAGTTCTATTACTAATATTAATATCCCTTTTTTTAATATTTAATATAGTTCCTACCCTTCCCCCAACACTTAAAGATAATAAACAAAAATGATACAACAATTCATCGTCTCTAACAGTATCTATTAAGAGCTGTATCTCTTCTATATTTAAATATCGTTCTCTAGTATTATTTACTTTCAATCTTTTAACTTTTAATATATAATTTTCTCCGATATATACATCTTGAGATATTGCATAATTAAAAATAGTACTAAATAGATCTAGTATTACATTAATAGTCTTTGGTGCAAATTGTTTAGCTTTATCTCTTTGTAATTTTGCTATATCATTTATAGAAATTCTATTAATATCTTTGTTTCCAAATGTCGGTTTTATGTGATTATTATATTTAGCTCTTTCAGCTTTAATATCTTTGCTATTATGAAGCTCCCTATATTCAAAATAATTTTTAGCAATAACATCAACTGATATAATGTTTATTCGTTTTTTAGATGCTATATTAGGCAAAGTTTCACCTAGTCTTATCTTCGTTACTATTTCATTTCTTTTAGCGTTACAATAAGCTTCACGAACACCCTCACTAAATTTTCCTATTTTAACTTCTGTATCTTTTTGATTTGTATCTTTGTATCTGATATAATATGTTTTATCTGCTTTATTATTTGTCTTTGAATCTCTATAAAAAACACCTGCAAATTTTGTGTTTATTCTTCCCATTTTTTCCACCTATTACCCACTACAGATGATATATAGTGTTATTTTTTGTAATAGAATGATATATGAGTGTTAATAGTAAGAACCTTTATAAATACCTTAGTGATGGGATACGATACAACTTGATGAAAAATGATATAATTTGATATATTTAGGGACTATAATTCAATCCTCCACGACTCCACCAATCACACTTTTTAACCACAAATAACCCACTCAAAAACATTAGAATTATCCACAACAAACACTTAAAACACTGGGCTTAAGGCTTATTTACTGTTTAGCCCGTTATACTCTTCTTATATCTATGATATGAATTTATAGGGGGTATTTTAGGGGGGGGGTATTCGTAATACCCACTAAAAGTAAAAATAAAATACCCCCTAAAATAGAGAAGGGATATTCATTGTCACGACAAACAATACCATTAACAGCAAATAAAGTTAAAAGTGTAAAACCGAAAGAGAAAAAATACAAACTTTCTGATGGTAGAGGATTATTCTTACAAGTGAATCCTAATGGTTCAAAGTTATGGAGATTAAAATATAGATTTAATTCTATGTATAAAGAATATGCAATTGGTGTATTGATCTGTCAACCCTCAAGACTTCTTCAAGTTTAAACATATAATCTAAGGGGTTTTAAACTTCTGTTTATATCAAATATGATGAATCATTTAGAATCAAAACCATTTTTCAATACAATATTTGATACTCTTTCTTTATACTTCGCACTATTAACAAAATAGAAATAACCTTCTTTATTAAATAACTCATATCTATAACCATGATTCTTTTTTATTCCTTGTATAGGAGAAGATATTATATCTTTGCCAAAGGTTGATATAGCAGTTAATACCAAATCACTTTGATCTCTGTCCCATATTAATTTACCACCAGATCCTAATGTTCCAATAATTTTATCATTATCCATTATTGTATAATTCACTAATGATCCAAATGATTTTGAATCTCTTTGAACTATAAACCTGGTATCTCCATCCAAAAGTATTTTAGATGGTACTTCTATATTTTGACTAGTACTACATCCTGTTATTGCTATTGCAAGAAATATCATTATATATATTTTCATTTTTCCTCTTTTTATTTTATTGTAGGCTATATAAAAAATGATTTAAGAAGAACTTAAAACCATTCCCCTTCTGCATTAAAGCCATCATTATCAAATTTGGTGTCTGTATCTTTATGGAAACCATCTCTATTAAACCCAGAAATATTGTATCCATCAACATTAAATCCATCACTATCAAATTCGGTTTTTGTTTCCTTGTGATAACCAAACTCATCAAATCCATCAACATTAAACCCATCACTATCAAATTCGGTTTTTGTTTCCTTGTGATAACCAAACTCATCAAATCCATCAAATCCATATACGACTAAATTAGAGTTACGGATTGAGTTACCAATTGATTGACCAGTATCCGAATTAGCAATAAATGTGCCTAGATCATTAATAACATCGAAAATAGCTGCAGCTCCTGCTATTTTACCTCCTGTTGTCGTTGGCATACCAGTATGCTTTGAAAATTTATACGAAGGTGTATTCCCACCCATTATCCCTGAAACCTCTTTTGAAGCAGTTCCACAACCACTAAATAATAAACTAAATGTAATTACTATTCCTATTTTAGTGGGGATAAATTTTAATTTTATCATAGTCCTCTATCCTTACCTTTATTAAATATTAGCTAATTAATAATAAAAATTTTATTAATAAAAATTTAATATTACTTGTTAAAAAGTATCTAAATAAAAAGTCCACATTCTATACCTTTTGACACAAATTAGGATTAAGAGAGATTAACAATGCAAAAATACTAGGGAGTATCTTTTGCTGACACAGTCTGATGAGGGGTTTCAAAGTACTCTCTTGATTAAAACTTAAGTTGATTTATATTCTATTGAAATTTAGTTATTAATATATTTTCTCGGGTAAAGAACTACTAAGAAGAATATCAAGAGTAATCCAAAGTAAAGCCCCCTCCTTAGCTGTTTTTTCATGCACATTTATTAAAAATCATTTAATTACTCCGTACAGAGTCTAAACTATGACTAAAGTAAAATTCACCTAATCCCTTTATCTTCTTCTTACAGTAGGTAAAAGCTCATAATTCATATCTAATAGTTATGAATCATACCGTTGCGGGTATTTGGAAACTCTGCCTTTCCATACTCACGAAACACTTATATCAATTTAACTCATAGAGTGAGATATGGAAAATGAGTTTCCAAAACTCCTCACTACATATTGGAAGACTAAACTATCATTCATCAGCAGTTGGCAGGGTAGGCTATTACTTAAATTCTAAGAGTATTTGCAGTGTTAACTTAAGCAGTCACCCCTTCCGTCCTCTAGATAGGGGAACCCCACCATTTCGTGTAGCATAAAGAAAGCTGTGTTTATACTTACCTTTAGAGTGTTCATTCGCTATTTTTTTCTTATCTCAAATTTGGATGACACTCGTTCCTCCTTGTATCAAAATTTGATAACGAAAAAAGGGGACGCTCTTTTCTCACACAAAAACCAAGTAACACAAAGCTTTTTTATACTCCACTACATTTACCCACCCAGTTATTGCTACGCAATAGCATTTTTTGAATCAAATCCAAAATCTTACATCATGGCTATAGTGCCTTTTCATTAGTCATCATGCTATCTACTCTTCAATATAAACTATCATTTTCATACCTCATTACTGAAACAAGTTTAAGTAAGAGCCAAGAAAAAATAGTTTAATTCCGTTACGAAAGCACGAAGGACTAACGAAAGAGGCAAAGCCAAAAGATGAAGATTTTAGTTTGTTTCATTCAAAAAAAGGGTTGTTGAAAACCCTCAGGATCTTCAAAAAAGGCAATTGTTTAAGAGAGGTAAAAGATGACAAAAGAAAGTGCATTATCGTATTTAAGATACTTACATGAGTTGGGGCAAGAACATAGCAGAAGTTTATTTGGTGAAGATATGAGGTTGCAAATACAAGAGATTAGGTTTGAATTTATCAAGTCATATAAGCATAATAGAAAGGTTTAAGAGATGAAGACAGTACAAAGTATAACTAAATTATTCGATGGTGTTGTAGGGCTTAATGAAGCTAAAAAACTATATAAAAAACTGGCTAAAGTGTTTCATCCTGATGTAGGAGGAAGTGAAGAAGAATTTAAAATATTGAATCAAGTATATAACGATATTGTTGAACATAAAATATACTTTAGTAGTGAATCTAAATTTGATATTGAACTAGAAAAAATCATCTCACAGATACTACACTTTGAAGATATAACTATTGAAGTTGTGGGGTCGTGGATTTGGTTAAGTGGTGATACAAAAGCCATCAAGGAGACTTTAAAAATGTTATCCTTTAGATGGGCTAGAGTAAAAAAGATGTGGTACTATGGGGAAAAAGTAAAGAATGGTGGTAAAACCAAAAGTATGGATGATATAAAGTCTAAGTATGGGTGTACTACTGTAAGTGGTCAAGGAAGTAAAAAATTAACAGCGTAGGAACTTTTAGGAGTTCCTTTGATATAATTATTGATAATTTACTTATAAATGGTGCTTGACTAATATCTTTAGGGGGTATTTTAAGGGGTATTATTTTAATATCTCTCTTTAACCTAGTGATAATGGTATACTTCAATCCTCCACGACCCACCAATTTACAACTTCTAAAAAATCTTTTTTGCTACAATATAAAACTTACTAACTATACAAATTTATAAAAAAGAAACAAGGATCACTAGTGAAGGTAGAAAAATCAATGAAAGCCATTATACTTAAAGCTTATGGGAATTATGAAAATTTAGAATTCGTAAATAATTATCCCGTACCACAGATAAAAGAAAATGAAGTTTTAATAGAAGTAAAAGCAACTGGCGTGAATAATACAGATATAAATACAAGAATTGGTTGGTATGCAAAAGATGGGAGTGAAAATGATCCTTCTTGGAGTGGTGAAAGTTTAAAATTTCCAAGAATTCAAGGTTCTGATGTTTGTGGAGTTATTGTTGATGTTGGGGAAAATGTAAACAAATCAAGAATTGGGCAAAGAGTATTAATAGAACCATCACTACAAAAGGTAAATGGGGAACAACTAGAAAACCCTTGGTATTTTGGAAGTGAGTGTGATGGTGGATTTGCCAAGTATACCAAAGTATCTCAAGAACATGCATACAAAATAAAAAGTAGTTATAGTGATATAGAGTTAGCATCTTTTCCTTGTTCTTATTCAACTGCAGAAAATCTCCTAACAAGAGCAAATGTAAATGATAATGATGTAGTTTTAATCTCAGGAGCGTCTGGAGGTGTTGGAAGTGCAGCTATTCAATTAGCTTCTGCTAGAGGCGCAAAAGTTATTGCGATAAGTCTATCTTCTAAGTTTGAAGAAATAAAAAAAATAGGTGCTTCTAAAGTTGTATCAAGAGATGAAAGTTTAATAGAAGCACTAGGCAACAACTCAGTTGATGTAGTTATTGATTTAGTTGCAGGTAAATCTTGGGCACAATTTTTAGAAGTATTAAAACCAAAAGGAAGATATACCGTATCTGGTGCGATAGCTGGACCAATCGTTGAACTTGATATTAGAACCCTTTATTTAAAAGATTTAACATTCTTTGGTTGCACCGTCATAGAACAAGAAGTTTTCCCTAATTTAATTAAAAGAATTGAAAATAAAGATATAATACCACTTGTATCAAAAACCTTTAAATTAGAAGATATTGTAGAAGCACAAAAAGAATTTTTAATAAAAAAACATATTGGAAAAATTGTATTAACAATATAGCTAATGATTTTTTACCAAAAAGTTTTAGGTCTACTTTATCTAAGTTGTTTGTTGAAACAGAGACAAAGTCTTAATAAAAAATGTGTAAGTACTATTTTAATTATTCCAGTTTCAAATGAGGAGGGAATTAAACTTTGGAATCAGCAAGGTATATATTTAGGAGAACATTTGACTATACATCAAGTAGAACTTTAATTACTGCAATAACAGATATATGACTATTAAATGCGACTAAGTTGCAATTAATTTTTTTTTGCTAATATTTTAGTAATGCGACAAAGTTGCAAAAAGGAATGAAAAAATGTCTGTAACTTGTCGATATAGAGCGCAGGATAAACATCCAACTATTTTTAGTGATATCTATCAATCAGAAATAAATATAGCCATTTGGCAACGTAAGTTATCCGCTACTTTGCAAGATTCAGTGAAAACGTTTTTAACATTGAATCCTACCTTTCAAACAAAAATGATTTTAACTCCAGAAGATGCATTTTCTCGTGTTAGCGAATCTTTTAATAATAATATGACTGAAGTGAGCGAAGATATTGCGGAGCTTGTGGATATGTTTTGTTATTTATTTGAACTTAAAGAAGCAGCCATGCGTATGAAAGTTTTAGATCGAGCGATGTGTCCTAAATTTCATGTTGATAGAGTGCCTTGCCGCCTCGTGACGACGTATCAGAGTATAGCCTCAGAATGGCTACCACACGAGGTTCTTGATCACACAAAACTGGGGTGGGGTAGTAACGAGTTACCTGACAGTAAATCTGGCCTTTACAAAAGTGAAAGTGATATCCAGCAACTAGGTTGTGGTGATGTTGCATTACTCAAAGGTACGCTTTGGGATGGTAATGAAAATGTGGCTTTAGTCCATCGTTCTCCTCTATTACCAGCCAATGAAAAGCGTTTGGTATTAACTCTGGATTTTAATTGATAAGTAGTTAACTGTCGTAGTTTGTTTAACGAGGTTAACAATCACATACACGTGGAAAGTGATATGATGCATTACAACCTCTTCATCTTTTATAGCCCTCTATATGATTATGAGTTACTACTGCACTTTATCCTATAATCAATAATCTGCTTATTTTGGTATAATTTCACAATATTACCTCAATTTGTTGCACCTGAAGCAGGTTCTATTCCATTACAACTTTTTATTCTAGGTTTAATTGTAGTTATTGTTGCAATACCTTGTGATATCTTTGTCGCAGTATTCTTTAGTAAAATTTCATCATGGCTAACTAAGAATAAAAAAGCTCAATTAATTCAAGAAAGAGTATCTTCTTCAATATTATTTGGAATGGGTTCATTTATTGTTGCCGATGAAGCCATATCCTCCATGACCCATCAATTTAGAAATTAATAATCAAAAGCTACTTTATATTTAGGATCATCTTCTTCATAGGTACAAAATTGTTTTGCATCATTCATTATCTCTTTACATTCACTACTTAAATGTCTAATTTTAATAGTTTTATTTGCTTCTAGGTATTTTTTAGTGATAGCATCAATAGCCTCAACACCACTTATATCCATTATTCTTGCATTTTTAAAATCAAGTATTACATTATCTGGGTCATGTTTAATATCAAATTGTTCATTAAATGCTGTAACACTTCCAAAAAATAATGGTCCATCAAAGTCATATATTTTTGTTCCATCATCTTCTCTATGTGTTTTTGCAGTTACTTTAGCATGCTTCCATGCAAATACTAGTGCAGAAATAATAACTCCTGAGATAACTGCAATAGCAAGATCGGCTACTATTGTGATTCCTGTAACTGTTACTAAAACAAAAGCATCACTTTTTGGCATTTTTGTAATTCTTGAGAAACTACTCCATTCAAAAGTACCAATTGATACCATAAACATAATTCCTACTAGTATAGCAACTGGTATGATATTTAAAATCTCAGTTAATGTTGCAACTAAAAGAATAAGTCCAACGGCAGCTACGATTCCTGATAATCTTCCCCATCCACCTGAAGTATAGTTAATGATAGATTGACCAATCATTGCACATCCTGGCATAGCACCAAAAAAACCACAAGTCACATTTCCAACACCTTGCGCGATACATTCTTGATTTGCACTACCTCTTTTACCACTAATCTCATCTAGTACTGATAATGTTAAAAGAGATTCAATTACTCCAACTAGTGAGATGATTAGAGCATATGGGGCAACTAAGATGATAGCATCTAGATTAAATAACACTTCTGATACTTGAAATGTTGGAAGCAGTCCTGCAAATTCAGATAAATTAGCTAAATCTCCTACGAGTTTAGTTTCTGCACCTGTAAAGTACACACCCAATGTAAAAGCTATAATAGCAACTAATCCTCCTGGAATAGAACTAGTAACTTTTGGTAAAAAATACATAGTTGCCATAGTTCCAAGAATGATTGCATACATTATAGTACCGGCACCATCTAAAAATTTAAATTGGCTAGAAGCAATAACAACGGCAAGACCATTCACAAAACCATGTAAAGCAGGTTGTGGAACAAGTCGGATAAATTTACCCATTTTAAATGCACCAATTGCTATTTGGATGAGTCCCGCAAATACTGCTGTGAGTGTTATGTACTGAACTATACCAAATGATACAGCATCAGCAGGTAATCCTTGTGCTTCTAAAAGAGTTTTAGCAGTTATACTTACTCCAACTAATACAATAGCAACAGCCCCAGTAGCTCCTGAAATCATACCTGGTTTTCCACCCATAATAGCAGTAATAAGTCCTAATATAAATGCAGCATAGAGTCCTACAATTGGACTAACTTGAGCGATGAAAGAGAATGCAATAGCTTCTGGTACTAATGCAACAGCAACTACAAGTCCTGATAATATATCATTTTTTGCACTTGATCCTATAAGATGATCTTTAAAATTTAACAATTTATTTCCTAGTTATAATATATTCGCGATTTTATCCTAAAATTGATTAAAAGCTATAAAAGTATTTTTGAGATTATTTATCGAGATTATTTATCGATTTTATATAACTAAACTCTTCTAGTTGTGACCATCTTCTGGCTTTTTTTATAAATTGTTGTTGATTATTGTAAATTTCTTTAAAAAGTTTATTTTCTTTTGAGTATTGTTCAAAAATTAATTTTTTAGATTTTGATAAAGAGATAAGGACTTCTTTTGGTAGAGATTTAATTTGTATATTGGGAAAATCTGTTTTAATTTTATCCCATGCTTGTAGTGATTCATAGAAGTTTTCATAGTATAAATCATAAGATGCTAGTTTGATTGCAGTGGTTAAAATTTTCTTGTATTGATAAGGAAGATTTTCAAATGCTGTTTTATTTACAATAAATTGCGTTTGAGAAGCAGGTTTATCCCAACTTGTATAATAGAATGGAGCAATTTTATGATAACCCATTTTAATATCCATACTTGGTGATGTTCCACTAATCATATCTAACTTACCTTCCAGAAAAGCATTATTAATTTGACTAGTAGGTAGATCTTTTAAAATTACTTTATGCATTGATAATATCTCTGATGTTATCCCCTGTGTATTGATTTGCAGTCCATGAAAGTCAGAAATAGATTTTATCTCTTTTTTAGACCACCCACTCATTTGAGTTCCTAAATCACCAGCGGGAAAAGCCAAAAGATTAAACTTTGCATAAATATTTGACATATATTTTTGCCCATCTCCATAATAGAACCAGCTATATTGCTCTTTCATTGTCATGCCTAGTGGAATACCTGTAAACCAAATGGTATTTATATCTTTTTCTTTCAATGCAGATGAGTTAGTATGCACCATTTGGTATTCATTTTCTTGTATTTGAGTTATCATATTAGCTGAAGAATCATATTTTTCTAAACCATCAATCTTTATGATAAATTTACCCTCACTCATTTGTTTTACCATATTTGCGATTTGAAAAGAGGGAGATGACAAGGGAGTTAAAGTACTTTTCCAATTTAATGCAATTTTCCATTCTATATCTTTATTTGCTAATAAGTTTGATGAAAAGAGAATAATTGTTAATAGGATTATTGAAGGTGTACGCATAATATGTAGTCCTTAATTTATATGTATTATTAAACTATTGTACTTTATAATTAATTTTGTCTCGTTTAAATTTTAAATAGGGTGTCTCAATAACATGTGAATTTGTATATTTTGTAAAATCTTCTTTTCCCGTAATTTTTTCTACGATGTCTTCCATTGCTATCAAATTTTTCGTATTTAATTCTTCCATTAATCCACAGTGTTGTTCTATTAAACTGTCAAAAGCAAAATTAAATTCAAATCCAAGTGAACCTTTACTGTTGAGTAGTTTTTTAATGAAAATCCAATTAGCAAATATAATATTCCAAGCCCTTTTTTGGTCACTTGTAATACATAGTGATGTTACAATTGATCGCCATTTATATAATCCAAAATAAGCTTGGTGATTTATCCATAGTTCACTTATCCACCAGTCTTCAAATGCAGGTAAGCCTTTAAATTTATCTAGACTTTCATCTTCAATATTTTCTTCAATATTAGAAACCAATACGGAAAAATGTAGTGCTAAAACTGGGATATGTATATTTAACATTCCTAGGCTACTAATACTTTGAGAATCAAGGGTTTTGAGTAGCTGTGACCAACCTGTTTTAATCTCTTTAAGTTCTTCATATAACTCTGAGTGAATTCGTAAATTTAAATTTATAGTTGTTTCCGCAATAGCAAAAAGTTCTGCATCCTCAATATCTACATCATGTGGAAGTTCATCAACAATCATCATAGCTTCAAGCTTTTGGTCATTTGTCATAATCAAATCTCGTTTAAGTCTAACTTTTTGATACTTATAATAATTTTTTCTAACAATAGCTTCTTTAAGCTGAACCTCTTTTTCTAATTCACTTACATCACGTTCTCTTAGAGCTTTAAGAATTATCTCATTTTTATCTAAAGCGTCTTGTGATTTCTCAAGTCCCATTTCAGCAGAAGCTTCTGCCATAGCAGATAATTTGTTTTGCCCTTCTTGATGTTCTTTTAATTGTTGCTTTAAGATTTGAATTCTATGTTTATTTTGCTTAATTAAATCCTGTATCGCTATAATAGCATTCATAGTACAACTCTCTTTTTG
>JAONGR010000122.1 GCA_028375605.1 Arcobacteraceae bacterium | reverse complement strand
TTCATGATGTATACCCTCCATCTATTACTATCGTCTGACCCGTTATATAACTATTGTCATCACTAATTAAAAACTTAACACTTTTGGCTATTTCACTTGGATTTGCTAATCTTTTTAAAGGTATTTCTGCCTCTATTTTTTGCAATTCATCTTTACTTAGACTCTCCATTGTAAGGTCTGTTGCTGTAAAACCAGGACATATTGCATTTATTAGTATATTGTCTTCACCCAGTTCTCTAGATAAAGCTTTTGTTTGACCTATTATTCCAAATTTAGTTACACTATATAATGTTCTTTTCTCTTTACTTCTAATACCCCAAATAGAACTAATGTTTACAATTTTTCCTTGCTTATTGTTTTTCATATGTTGAACACAGTTTTGAATAAGTTTTAATGGAGCTATTAAATTTATTTGATTAATATCTTGTATATCATTATCAAGTATTGATTCAATATCTTTTATTATGTTGATTCCTGCATTATTAATTAAAATATCAAAGTTATTATGGTCTTTAAAATAAGACTCAATAGATTTTAATGAGCTTAAGTCTAACTCTTTTCGGGATGGAGATATTACATCAAAATCATTATGTAATTCTTCATAAATTGCTTTACCTATTCCTCTACTTCCACCAGTAAGCAATACTTTTCTTCTATTTATCATAAAAACCACTTTTTTTATAAATATCTTCTACCAAGCTTAAAGCTCTCATCCCATCATGGCTTGTACCATGTTTGACTTTTTTAGAATTTAAAATAGCATCAACAAATTCATTTAGTTCTAATTTCCAAGAATCATCATTTTCAAACCAAGTAATTTGTTCTTTTGGTTTACCCATAGCATAAGTCACATCTTCAAATTCTCTTCTTGCTGTTATCAACATTTCAGGGGCATAAGATCTTGAATTTGATAATATACCATCTAAATTTATATATCCATCTTCAAATTCCATTTCAAGTAGAAATTTATGTTTCCATTGAGTAGCACTGGAATGCATAGTTGCAACAACATTATCATCATTTTGCATTGTAATAAAAGCATTGTCTTCAACTTCAATATCCCAAAAACTATTAGTTAACTTTGCATTTAAAACTTCAAATTCACTAGATGTGAAGTAACACATTAAATCTAGCATATGAATACCTTGATCTAAAAGTATTCCACCTCCTGAATATTTTTTATAATTTCGCCAGTTCTTATTATAATCAATAGAACCAGCTTTCCCATAAACACCTCTAATCCAAAGAAGTCTTCCCATACTACCTGTATCAATTAATTTTTTAGCTTCAATAACGGAATAATGCAATCTATGATTAAATCCATATTTTAAAACTTTATTTGATTCTCTTTCTGCATTTAAAACTTCCTCTAATTCTTTAACTTCTTTAGCAGGAGGTTTCTCACAAAATACATGTATCTCTCTTTTTAAAGCTTCTATAGTAAAAGATGCAGCAACATCATTAAAAGCACATATGAATATAGCATCGAGATCTTGCTCTAATAACTCTTCATAAGTTTTACAGTGTATTAAATTATCATATTTGATATCTGATATTTCATCATACTGTTCAAATACTGCAATTAAATTGGTATCTTTATTTTTTAATACTTCATTAGCTCTAATTTGACCCATTTTACCAAATCCAGCAATTCCAATTTTTATCATCTTCTATACCATTGTATATTTTGATTTTGTCTCGGGTTTTAAGGAAATATAGTAGCTATATATAATATGATCTAGAATCATATGTGCATCTTCAACAAGTCCATATTCACCTTTACTTGTTGGTACATGAAAACTAATATTTGATAACTTTTTCAGTTTTCCACCATCAAATCCAGTAAGTCCAACTATTACTGCTTCTTGTTCTTTTGCATAATCAACTGCTTTTATTATATTCTCACTATTACCACTACACGATATTGCAATAAGAACATCATTCTTTTTTATTTTCCTTTTTAATTGTGCATAAAATATATTCTCATATCCAATATCATTTGC
>JAONGR010000121.1 GCA_028375605.1 Arcobacteraceae bacterium | reverse complement strand
CAAGTACGATAAAATTATCATCGGCATAAACCGATAACTAAGATGATTCTTCATTTTAATATTCATTTGTTATTTTCTTTTCCTCTTTGGGCATAATTCGAATAAAAATCATACATAATATAACTTCAAAAATCGCACTTAAAATAAATGCATAATAATAAAACTGACTAATACTATGATTGTGAACAGCTAATGTTGCAACTGCAATGATTAAAGTAAGAGGCATAGAGTGAGATAATGCTAACAGTGTAGCACTTTTAAAACCTATATCTTTAACAAATATCATCGAACTAATAAATCGTATCATTATCATACCTAGAGTGATTAATAAAGCAGTAGTGATTAGATTTGGCAAAAACAAAGAGGTCAATTCAAATGAAGTTCCAATCCAGACAAAAAAGATAGGTACTAACCAACCAAAACCAAAATGCTCTAATTTATGAGGTAATTCTTTATTATGTTGAAAAAAGGTAGTGATAAATACCCCTGCTATAAAAGCCCCAAGTACTACTTCAAGATGAAGATAAAGCATAACTGCAATCATAAGAAAAAAGATACTCATCGAAAAACGAATATCTTGTTCTTGATTGTCATTTTTGGGCATCAAATAAGTTTTAAGCTCGGGGTTCCACCAAATAAGATTATGAAAGAAATAATATAATGCAATCATTACAATAAATACAATAGATAAAGAAAATAAACTTTCATAAAATTCAGTTCCCATCCCATACTCTAAACCAGCACTGACAGCAGCAAGTACAATTATAGATATAATCTCACCTATTAAACCTACAGTAAAAGCAAGATTAAGCCAAGGAACATCCCCATACTCTTTTTTTAAAACAGCTAAAAGACCTATTGATATTAAAGGTAAGGTTACTATAAAGATATTTGAAAGACTAAAACTCAAAGTAAATACTGCTGCAAAAGCATATAATAATGCAGAATAAATCAGTCCTTTTTTTAAGAGTGCTGGAGAGACTTTTAATAACCGTTTTAGATCAACTTCAAGTCCTGCTAAAAACATTAGGTATAAAAAACCAAGTTCAGCAACAAGAGTAAAAATATAATTTTCTTGTATCATACCAATAGAAACAGCAACTGAACCTAAAATGATTTCAATAGGGATAGTTGGTATTCTTGTAATTTTAGATAATAATGGTGATGAAAATATTATTATTGATAAAGTTATTATTATTGATATTTCATTACTCATAAAAAAACTCTATATATTATTTATCACACGACTGAGCAATTGAATAACCTAAAGCTTCTATTGCATCAATATCTTTTGATGCTTGATTTCCAACTGTAGTTAAATAATCACCAACAACAACTGCATTTGCACCATGTTCAAAAACATTATACTGTTCTTCACCAAACATAATTTCTCTACCACCTGCTACCATAATTTTATGAGCATTTGGAATCATCTTTCTAGCTAGCTCAATTAATTCAAAGGCTTGTTCTTTTGTTACACTATTTGAAACGATAGGCAAAGCTTTATTTGGGTGAAAAAAGTTAATTGGTACATTCATAGGTTCTAAAGAAGCTAAAGATTCAAGCATAGAGATTCTATCTTCTTGTGTTTCACCAAGTCCAAAGATTCCACCACTTACAAGTTTTAGTCCAGCTTCTTTTGCATTTAAACATGTTTGATATCTTTCATCCCAAGTATGAGTGGATACAATAGTTGGATAAAAATCTCGTGATGTTTCTAAATTATGATTGTAGTTATCTACTCCTGCTTTTTTTAATTCTAAAAGCTGTTCTAGCGATGCTGTACCATTACAGGCAATTAATTTTAAACCTAAATTTTCTTTTTTTACTGCTCGAGCCGCTTCGCATACAAAAGCAAGTCGTTTGTCAGTTAGACCTTTTCCTGCTGTTACTAAACAAAATCCAATAGCTTTATTTTCTCTTGCTTTTTTAGCTTCTTCAACTATTAGATCTATATCTTTTTTCTTATATCTTGCGATATCTGCTTGATACTTTACACTTTGTGTACAGAATTTACAGTCTTCATTACAAGTTCCACTCTCTATGTTACATATTGCA
>JAONGR010000120.1 GCA_028375605.1 Arcobacteraceae bacterium | reverse complement strand
TAGCGATGATGATACTGTGCAAATACTTGACACAAAAACAAATAAAATTATTGGTGATTTACCTTCAGGTGATGACCCTGAACAGTTTGCATTGCATCCAAATGATAAGTATCTATATATTGCAAATGAAGACGATGCTATTATAACAGTAGTTGATACAGAAAAAGGAACAGTTATATCTCAAATTGATGTTGGTGTTGAGCCTGAAGGTATGGCTGTAAGTCCTGATGGAAAATATGCTATAAATTCTTCTGAAACTTCAAATTTTTTACATTGGATAGATACAAAAACAAATACAATTGTGCATAACACTCCTGTAGATCAAAGACCAAGACATATCGAATTTAACAAATCTGGTGATAAAGTTTGGGCTAGTTCAGAAATCGGTGGAACAGTTGCAATTATTGATGTAAAAACAAAAGAAAAATTAAAAACTATAAGTTTTGAAATTCCTGGTATTTTTAAGGATAATATTCAACCAGTTGGTATAAAATTAACAAGCGATGGTAAATATGCTTTTGTTGCACTTGGACCTGCAAATCATATTGCTGTTGTTGATGTGAAAACTTATAAAGTAATTAAATATTTACTTGTTGGAAAAAGAGTTTGGCAAATGGAATTTGTTGAAAATGAATCAAAACTATATAGTGCTAATGGCGTAAGTGGAGATGTTTCAGTAATTGATATCGAAAATTTAAAAGTAAAAAAAAGTATAAAAGTAGGAAGATACCCATGGGGATTGGCCGCAATACCAACAAAATAATATGAGCGCATTAGAATTAAAAAACATAAATTATAAATATAATGAAAATGCAGTTTTAAAAAATGTATCCTTTTCAATTGAAAAGGGTTCATTTTTTGTTTTACTAGGACTTAATGGTGCTGGAAAATCAACAATTTTTTCTTTATTAACCCGATTATTAAATCTTCAAGATGGAAATATCTCAATCAACAACTACTCAATAAAAGACTATCAACATGCTCTTAATAGTGTAGGAATAGTTTTTCAAGAACCAACTCTTGATTTAGACTTAACAGTTAGACAAAATCTTTACTATTATGGTTCTTTAAAAGGTTTGTCTTTTAAAGCAACACTAGATTCAATTAAAGATGAACTTGATAATATAGGATTAACTGATAAACTAGATGTTATCACTAAAAATTTAAATGGTGGACACCGAAGACGTGTCGAAATACTTCGTGCATTGATTAATAAACCAAAATTATTACTTTTAGATGAACCAACTGTTGGACTCGATGTCAAAAGTAGATTTGATATTTTAAAATATATTAGAGGACTTGTTAATAAAAAAGGGATTTCTGTTTTATGGATTACTCATCTTTTTGATGAAATTGAAAATACTGATAGTTTAGCCATGATTAAAGATGGTTCAATAATTGAAAGTTCAAATGTTTCAGATATATTAAAGAAGTATGATAAACATAGTATTGATGAATTGTTTCAGTTTTTAAGTCAAAAGGCAAACAAATGATGAAGTATTTTTATTGTGCTAAGGGTATCATTTATAAAGAACTATTACGATTTTTTAAACAAAAAAGCAGATTCTTTTCCGCATTGGTACGACCATTATTATGGCTACTTATTTTCTCTGTTGGATTTAAAAGTGCCTTAGGTCTTGCTATTATTCCCCCTTACGAAACATATATTACGTATGAAACATATATTGTACCAGGTCTTGTTGGTATGATTTTACTTTTTAATGGTATGCAAAGTTCACTAATGATGATTTTTGATAGAGAGATGGGAAGTATGAAAATTCTTTTATCCTCAAGTATTAATAGAAATTTTTTACTTTTTTGTAAAATGTTTGCAACGGCTATTGTATCAACTATACAAGCCATAACTTTTCTTTTTATTGCTTACTTGTATGGTATAGAGATGCCAATAGAAGGATATATCCTAATCATACCTGTTGTTTTATTTTCATCTTTAATTTTAAATGCCATGGCACTTTTTTTATCATCCGTGATAAAACAGTTGGAAAATTTTGCTACAGTTATGAATTTTGTAATCTTTCCTATGTTTTTTTTATCATCTGCTTTGTACCCACTTTG
>JAONGR010000012.1 GCA_028375605.1 Arcobacteraceae bacterium | reverse complement strand
AATAGTATGAATACTACTTACTAGTTTATCAAAGTTTTCTTTCTTTTCTTCTATAAATTGATTACTCTGCATAGAAGAAGTATTAATACTTTTAATAGAACCATTTATATTATCCATATTACTAGACACCTCACCTAAACTATCACTTGCTTTTGTAATAGAATTAGAAATTAGTTGTATATCTTTGGCAGTAACATCAACCGATTTGTTACTATCATTTAAACTTAGCTGTGTTTTTGCAGAAAGCTTTTTCACTTCATCTGCAACTACTTTAAATCCTCGTCCGAATTCTCCTGCACGTGATGCTTCTATTGCAGCATTTAAAGCCAATAGATTTGTTTGTATTGCTATTTCAGAAATTGAAGAAAGTACCTTTTTAATATTTGCAGCATTTTCAGTTAGATTATCCATATCATGTACTAATGTACTATTTGTTTCAACATTTGATTGAATTTTATTTGAAAACATCTCAAATTTAGTCATTACATCATCAATGATTTTATTACTTTCATTTGTATTTTTATAAACAACATTTAAAATATCTACCATATCCAAAATAAGAGGAAAAGCTTCTTTTAGGTTCTCAAGAAGTGTTGTTCTTACTTTAGATAAGAGCTTATACTGTTGAATCTTTCTTTCTTGAAAATACTGACAATATAAAGAATAGTTTTGCACAAAATTATCCATATATGTATCTGTAAAAGTATCATTACCTTCAACTTTATAAAAAAACAATGCTGTTAATGTTTGATTGATATTAAGACCAAGAAGTTCACCAAAAGTTGAGCTACCAGCAAGAGGAATATTATTAAAAGTATTTAATGAATTTAACTTATCACCATTTAGTAACCTTCGTAAAATACAATCATTAAAAAGAGCTCCTAATGGCTCTACTCTTTTTGTAGAACTAAACTCTTGATAATCGATATTTGTTTGAGTAATAAATTCTTTATTTTTAACCAAATATAAAACATCTCCAAAAGTTATATCACAATAAAAAGAGATATTTTTTCCTTCAATATCAACATTTGCAACAGATCTTATATACACTTCATTTCCAACTTTTATAGCAAAATTATAATCAGCTAAAACAGCAGGAAGTTTTTCAAGACTACAACCTAAATACTCACATAAAGAATCAGCGAAACTTACTATCTTATTTGATTGAATATCAAGTACACTTTGAACACTTCTATTGAGTACATTTGACTGAGCTATTAAAAATGATTTATCTGTTATTTCACAACTTTGAGATTTAAAAACACCAAAACGGATGAAAGGATTTAATTTTACTAAAACAATTACAGAATGATGTCTTAATGCTCTATTATCATTAAAAATATATGTTTCTTTAAAATCCAATTTACCACCAGCAGATCCACCTATTAATAAACATGGTAATTTACCACTTTGATACACTGCTTCAGTAAAAAAACTCTCACTATTAGATAACCCATCAACAAATGTTAATGCAAAAGTATCTTCATGATTTATCTTAAAAGGGATTCTCACTCTTGATATCTCATGAGATATCTTATCTATTCTCTCTTGATGAGAAATTGTCTGTGATGTAATATTTTCACTAAATAAAGGGATAGATAAAATTTCAACATCACTAATCATATCTGCACTATAACTTTGTAAAACAATATTTTCCCAAGTTGTACTAGCATCATGATATAAAGAGTTTTTCTTCTGATCTAAATTAAATGTACATAATTCACCAGCAGTTGTTGATAGTATAACTTTTGTGTTGGAAGAAAAAGAAGACTTTATCTTATTTGAAACTTGCGTAAAATTTATATGAGGAGAGATAAATCCAACTATTAGTTTAGGTTGTTGACCATTAAAGTTGAGCTCTTGAAGTTTTTCAGTTGATAACTCACTATTTGTAGTATCAAGTACTTTTATGTATTCATTGCTATTATTCATTTTTTATTCTTTCTATTAATATAAAATGAATATTACTATAAGTAGATAGCTTCATTATAGCAAAGATGATTATTTAATCAATGGTTTGTTATTACCCTTAAATGTAGATATTTGTGCAATATTACAAATACTAATATTCTATAATTACTCGTTATTAAAAGAGTCAAGAACCTCACTTGCATACTTATAACCTAATTCATATGCTTTTTTATTTATATCATGAACTTTACTAGGAACCTTTGATAACATTACCTCTTCTAAAATATCTTTATCAAGAGCATTTGTTAATTTATTTGCAATAGCTAATGCAACAACAGATTGGGTAATCACATTACCTATCTCTTCTTTTGCAATAGTGATAATAGGTATCTCTATGATATGCCATTTATTTCTATCTTCAGGAGTTGCATGTACAAGATTTGGTTCAATTACAATTGTACCACCCTTTTTTACACCTTTTTTAAAAGCATCATAACTCACTTGTGCGACACTTAACATAAAATCAACTTCACCATCATTTGCGTAAGGATAAAATATCTCTTCATCATCTAGAGTAATATCTACAACGGTGGGTCCACCTCTTACTTGAGAAGTATACGTAGCAGTTTTAAGTCCAAATCCACCTGACTTTATTTTTGCTACGGCAAAGATTTCACCTGCCAAAAGTACTCCTTGTCCCCCAACTCCTGTAAATCGTAATAATTGTCTAGCCATTGTATTTTACCTTATATCTTTTTATCAAAATCATTTTGTGTGATTTTATTTCTTTTACCTTGATGTACATCTTGTATCTCTTTATACATTTCACAATACTCTTTAGCTGTACTGTCTTCTTTTAAGATACCCGTAGGTAAATAGTTTACTTTTTCATCTTCTTCTAATTTATCAAATTTCATTTTTGCCATACTTATGGAATCTATCCAATCAAGGTTTTCAACAGCAGATGCCATCTTATTTTTTCGCCCTAAATTAATATGACAATTAGAAAGCACCTCCATAAAACTAAAACCTTTATGTGAAAACCCTTTAACAAGAACTTTTTCTAATTTTTTTGGATCTATCACTGTTTGTCTTCCAACAAAAGAAGCTCCAGCTGAATCTGCTAGATTACAGGCATTAAATGTAGGATCAATGTTTCCCGCTTTTTGTGATACTGTCCACATCCCTTGTGGTGTCGTAGGACTTGTTTGAGAGTTAGTTAATCCATATATAAAATTATTTATCACAATCATATTTATATCTATATTTCTTCTACATCCATGTATCGTATGATTTCCGCCAATTGCTAAAGCATCTCCATCTCCTGCCACACAAATCACATGTTTATCAGGATTTGCAAGTTTTATACCTGTTGCATATGCTATAGTTCTTCCATGCGTAGTATGAACTGTATTAAAATCTAAATATGATGAAAATCTACCAGAACACCCTATTCCTGAAACAACACAAACATCATCTTGATTCCATCCCATTTGTTCTATTGCACGTATTACAGCTTTTAAAATAACACCATCTCCACAACCCCAACACCATAACGTTGGCATTTTTTCTAAACGTAAATATTTACTATAATCAAATGCCATCTTATAACTCCTTCACTTTTTCAACAATCTCATGTGGAGAAAGTGCACGACCATTAACTTTAAATAAACCATCAATATCAAGTCTACTAGATACTCTTTGTACTTCGTGAAAATACTGTCCCATATTTAACTCTACACATAAAACTTTTTTAATTTTGTCTGTATATTCTTTAATTTTATCTGCAGGTGATGGCCAGATTGTAATAGGTCTAAATAATCCTATTTTAATATTATCTTTACGTAAATGACGAATCGCCTCTTTTACTGCTAATGAAACTGATCCATATGCTATAATCATAACATCTGCATCTTCAAGCATATATTCTTCATAAGACTCTAATTCATCTTCATGTTTTTCTACTTTATTAAAAAGTCTTTCTATTAAAAGCTTACAAGTATCCATATCTTCAGTTGGAAACCCATGCTTATCATGATGAAGTCCAGTAAAATGATACCTATATCCCTTAAACATTGTATTTAAAATAGCGGGTTCATCTTGTGCAACACCATAAGGAAAATAATCTTCAGGTTTTCCATCAAATTGTTTTCGCAATTTTATCTCCGATTTTGTTTGTTCTTCAGTAGGAATAAGTGCTCGTCCATGCATATGTCCTAAAGTTTCATCTAATAGTACAAATACAGGTTGCATAAACCTATCTGCTAAATTAAATGCACGTACTGTTTGAGTATAACACTCAGCTAAACTTCCAGCACAAATAGTAATAGATTTATAGTCACCATGAGAAGGATGTTTTGATTGAGACACATCACCTTGTGCTACTCGTGTAGGAAGTCCAGTAGATGGTCCTCCTCTCATAACATCAATACAAACTATAGGTACTTCCGCCATCTGGGCTAATCCTAAATTTTCAGCTTTGAGTGAAAGCCCTGGACCTGATGTTGCTGTCATAGCCCGTTTTCCACTCATAGAAGCACCAATAACACTACAAACACTTGCTATTTCATCTTCCATTTGGATAGCTACACCATTTACTTTAGGAAGCATATCAGAAAGTGTATGCATAATCTCACTTGAGGGTGTCAAGGGATACCCTCCAAAAAATTTACAGCCTGAATCAACCGCAGCAATAGCAGCTAATTCATTTCCAGTAGAAATAATTTCTCTAGTAATAGTCAATTTTTGTCCTTATTTTTGATAGTTTAGAGGTAATCTATAATTATTTTCTCTAATTATACGAGCTCGTTTTTCAGATGCTGGTGTAAGTTTTGCAAAAGTAATAGAATCAGATTTTTTATCTGCTACATAAATTGCAAAATCAGGACAATGAATCTCACAGTCAGTACATCCAATACAATCTTCGGGAGCCACAATATCAATAATAGCTCCTAGAACAGAAGAAGGTTCTTGTCTCATTGACAAAACTCCAGCAGGACAAGCTGAAACACAAATATCGCATGCTTTACATCTAGTGATATCTATCCAAACTGGCGTATTTTCTGGTGCTTTTAACAAAGACATATTTTTACCTTTACTTTAATACTATATTTACTCTTCGATTTTCACTTCTACCTAAATGCGTTATATTAGAAGCTACAGGTATAGTTTCTCCATACCAAGAAAGTTTAATTTTATTTACATCAACATTATTTTTTACTAAAATATCTTGAACTATCATAGCTCTTTTTTTTGAAAGTTTCATATTTGATTTTGCATCAGAAATTGAATCAGTATGTCCTGATATAAAAATAGTATATCCGGGGGTTTCAGTTATCAATTCTGCTGTATTTTGAATAACTTTGTAAAACTTATCACTTACAACAGCTGAGGCATGATTAAAATAGATATTTCTATATAATGGTTTCGTACAGCCATCACGTTTAACAAAAACACCTTCTGGTGTATTTGGACATTCATCTATTGCATTAGGTACTAAATCATTATCTAAATCGTCATTTAAATTTTGTGCACTAAACAAAAAAGTCAAAGAGATAAATAACAAAATTATCATTTTATACATTAGCTAACCTTTTACGTTTTATTATAATCCATTATATGACTATACTACTTAAGAATTTATTAGTTTTTAGATATCATCCCTCATGGATTATCTTTATTTATTTTTTATATCATTTCTTTCTGCCACAGTTTTACCATTGGGCAGTGAAGCTTTACTTTTATATGATTTATCATTGGATTTAAATCTCTATATACTTTTTTTTTCAGCAACTATTGGAAATACAATTGGTTCAGTAGGAAACTACTATCTAGGATTAAAAGGTGAAAAGTTTTTAGCAAAGAAAAAAATACTAAAAAAAGAAAAAGTCTTAAAAACGAAAAAAATATTTGATAAATATGGAGGGTATAGTTTACTCTTTTCTTGGGTACCTATTATAGGAGATCCTATAACAATAGTAGCTGGAATGCTACGCTATGATATTAAAAAATTTATATATCTAACACTTATCTCTAAAGGTGTACGATATATGTTTGTTATTCTAAGTTATTATTTGTATAAAACTAACTAAGTAATTTACTTAGTCAATTCTTTATATCTTTTTTCTAATTCTGCATATACACTATAATATGAGATATCATCACAAGACTCTAAAACAGAAATCATTACAACATTATCTTCATCCCCATTCCAACTTTTAATATAAGTGCCCTCTTTATATCCATTATCTTGTCTAAATTTATTAAGAGAATTTTTTCCAATATACAACTTTTGCAACCATGTAAAACTCAAACCAGAAAGTTTACAACATCTGAAGAATTGGTCAATAAATCTCTCAACTCCACTAAAGGCAGGCATATTTCCAGTCTCAATTGCAAAAGCGATATATGATAGTTTTTCTGCTTCTTTAACTACAATCTTAGTATCAACCTCATTCATTTCAACTGATTCATAAATACAATGTGTATTTACAAGAGAAACAGCTTTAGGAATATTTGTTTCTTGTAAAATATAACTCATTAAAAAATGCCAAACATCTACAAGCTCGATATGAATATTATCAAAATCAGGTTGAGCTTCGATATTTTTCCAATGTTTCCAAGGAGTAGAATCAATCAGTTCAGAAACTTCCATATGGATACATCTTAGCCAATTAATCTCTTTTTCAAATTTATTGATTCCTAATTCCCAATTTGTTCCATTTGTATCATCATTTAACTTTTTCTGTAATAAAAACATCTCTTCTAACTTATGAGGAAAACTTGAAGATTCTTCTAATAATTCAGCTAAAGGTAAACATTCTTCAACTAATAAATCTAAAGAGTTATTATCATTTGGTATCGCTTGTTCACCTTTTAGTAAATGGACAATCAATGTAACTGTATATGGTACTTCATCTTTTTCTTCCCATGTTAAGACATCAGCTGGTGTAACACCCACATAACTTGCAAAACTTTCAATTGTAGAAAATCCTAAATTTTTCACAGTTGTTTTTAATTCTTCATATAACAATTTTTTCTCCTAGATTACATTTTACATTTATTATAAATTTTAGCATTTACAATACATAATATTATCTTTTAACTTACTACTTAATTAGTTGGTCTTTTAACTTCATAAAAGTTACAATCACTTCCACTACTTTGTTTTACAACTACAGATGGTAAACTTAAAGATTTAAATCCATAAGCTCTACAACCATGAGGTTTTGACTTTTCCCATGTAACATAATACTGTGTACATCTTTGACATATTATTCTTCTTTTCATTAGAAGAATTTTACTTAAATAACTTTTAAGAAGAGTTTATATAGAATCACTAAAAATCACAGATAAAGTAGAATCGATGTCAAATAGAAAAATAGGAATAATAGGCGCAGGTGCAGTTGGAGCAACAGCTGCTTATACATTAGGTATGATAGGTACATGCGATGAGATAGTACTCTATGATATAAATCAAGATGTTGCTATTGGAAAAGCTATTGATATTGAACAGTCAACAATATATTCTAAAAAAATTACAAAAATCACAGGGGCACGCGATGCTAGTGATTTATCAGGATGTGAAGTAGTAGTTATAACAGCAGGAGTTCCTAGAAAAGAGGGAATGACAAGAGAAGATTTACTAGTAATAAATGCAAAAATCATTAAAGATGTTGTAGAAAAAATAGTAAAATACTCACCTAACTCAAAAATAATTTGTGTAGCAAATCCACTTGATGTTATGACATACTTAATTCATAAACTAACTTCTTGGGATTCATCTAGAATTATAGGTATGGCTGGTGCTTTAGATACTTCAAGAATGGCATATGAAATCAATAAATTTACAAATTATGGTTCTACAGATATAAATGCAATGGTTATAGGAGATCATGGTGAAAATATGATTCCTTGTCCTCAACTATCAAATATAGGTGGAATAAATCTCGAATCATTAATATCAGAAGAAAATATGAAAGATATAATTTCTAGAACAAAGAATGGTGGTGCTACAATAGTAAAACATTTAGGAACTTCTGCTTATTATGCACCTGCACGAGGGATTGCTGTTATGGTTGAAGCTATTTTAGATGATAATAAAATCGTAATACCTTCATCTGTTTTATTAAATAATGAATATGGATACAGTGATGTAACAGTTGGAGTACCTGTTGTATTAGGAAAAAATGGTATAGAGAAAATAATTGAGATAGATATGAATGATGAATTACAAGAAAAATTTTCTAATTCTGTAAATACTGTAAAAAATGGTATAGATATTTTAAAACAAAATAACTTTTTTTAATCTCCTAAAAAAGTTATTTATTTTTCCATTCTAAGAAGACTACGCTTTTGGCGTTGTCATCTCTTCAGGTTTTACGTACCTTTCAAAATCTTCAGCACTTAATATATCTAAAGCAACTGCTTCTTCTTTTAATGTAGTTCCATTTTTATGCGCAGTTTTAGCAATCAATGCAGCTTTTTCATATCCAATGTATGGATTTAGAGCAGTAACAAGCATTAAAGAATCATTTAAATATTTATCAATATTCTCTTTATTTGGTTCAATTCCAACAGCACACTTATCATTAAAAGCAATCATTGTATCAGAAAGTAGTCTGATTGACTGTAGAATATTTAAAGCAATAACAGGTTTAAATACATTTAATTCAAAATTACCTTGAGAAGCAGATACAGAAACTGTAGTATGATTACCCATAACTTGAACAGCTACCATAGTCATAGCTTCACTTTGAGTAGGGTTTACTTTCCCTGGCATAATTGAACTTCCTGGTTCATTTGCTGGGATTTCTATCTCACCTATTCCACATCTAGGTCCTGAAGCTAACCATCTAACATCATTTGCTATTTTCATAAGATTTGAAGCAAGTGCATTTAAAGCGCCACTTAAAACTACTTCCCCATCGTGTGCAGTTAAAGCGTGAAATTTATTTGGGTGTGATTTAAATTTATATTTTGTATTTGTTAATTCATTTAATACTTCACTTACCATAGGTGAAAAATCGGGATGAGAATTTAGTCCAGTTCCAACAGCAGTACCACCAATAGCTAATTCAACTATATATTTAGCAGCATCATCTACTTGCATTAAAGCTTTTTCTAACATATCTACATAACCAGATATTACTTGACCAAGTGTAATTGGTGTAGCATCTTGAAGATGTGTTCTACCAATTTTTACAACATTTTCAAAGTCTTTTGATTTTTTCTCTAATGTAGCTTTTAGAGTGTTAATTGCGGGGATTAATTTTTCTTGAATATCAAGAACAAAAGCAACTCTCATAGCTGTAGGGTAAGTGTCGTTTGAACTTTGACCTTTATTTACATCATCATTTGGATGTACAGGTTTTTCTACTCTAAAATCACTACCAAGAATTTCACTAGCACGATTAGCTACTACTTCATTCATATTCATGTTTGACTGTGTTCCTGAACCTGTTTGCCATACTACTAGAGGAAAGTTACCTTCAAGTTTACCGGTTATCACTTCTTCACAAGCAGCAGAGATAGCTTTTGTTTTTGTATCATCTAATCTATTTAATTTATTATTTACAATTGCACAAGCTTTTTTTAAATAAGCAAAACCCTCTACAACTTCTTTTGGCATTTTTTCATCACCAATAGGAAAGTTCTCTACACTTCTTTGTGTTTGTGCTGCCCAGTACTTGTCATTTGGTACTTGCATTTCGCCCATTGTATCTTTTTCAATTCTATACTTCATAATAACTCCTTAAAATTTAAACAATTATAACAAATCAAATCTTAAAATTGATAATAATAATCATTAACAAAATATAACTTTTTATTCTTTGTTAATAATTATATAATAAAAGGAAAATCCTTTTATTATATCAAGGTACATACTAAATAGTTCTCCATTTAGCAGGTCCTGTAGTATGAATAGAAACACCTTCAGTGTCAACTGCAACTGTAACAGGCATATCAACTACATCAAACTCGTAGATTGCTTCCATTCCCATCTCTTCAAATGCAAGAACTTTTGAATCTTTGATTGATTGAGAAATTAAATATGCAGCTCCACCAGTAGCTATTAAGTACATTGATTTATATTCTTTAATTAAATCAATAGTTGGTTGCTTTCTTTCAGCTTTACCAATCATACCCATAATACCGATTTCCATCATATCTTTAGTAAACTTATCCATTCTAGTTGATGTTGTAGGTCCCGCAGGTCCAACTTTTTCATCTCTAACTGGATCAACTGGTCCAACGTAATAGATAAATCTATCTTTTAAATCTACACCATTTGGTAAAGGTTTATTTGCATTTTTGTACTCAACAATTTTCTTATGAGCAGCATCTCTTGCAGTTAAAATTTTTCCAGTTAATAATAAAGTATCACCTGATTTAAATTGAGATAAATTTTCTTTTGTTAAATCTTCAATATTTACTTTTTTAATAGAATCTAACGGTAATTCAATATCTGGCCAAATGTCTAAATCTGGTTTTTTAAATTTAGCTGGACCATCACCATTAAGTTTAAAGTGAATATGTCTAGTTGCAGCACAGTTAGGAATCATAGCAACAGGTAATGATGCAGCATGACATGGGTAATCTAATATTTTAACATCAACAACAGTAGTCAAACCACCAAGTCCTTGTGCCCCAATTCCAATTTTATTAATATCAGTATAAAGTCTTAATCTTAACTCTTCTAATGCATTTTGAGGACCTCTAGCTTTAAGTTCATGAATATCAACATGACCCATTAAAGATTCTTTTGCAAGAAGCATAGATTTTTCTGGATTTCCACCAATACCGATACCTAAAATTCCAGGAGGACACCAACCAGCACCCATTTCTCTTACATTAGCCATAACCCAGTCATAAACTGAATCTGATGGATTTAGTACTGCAAATTTAGATTTATTTTCACTACCACCACCTTTAGCTGCAACAGTGATATCTATCTCATCAGAATTATCAACTGTAACATGAATAACAGCGGGAGTATTATCTTTAGTGTTTGTTCTAGCTCCCGCAGGATCTGAAACAACTGAATATCTTAATGTATTATCAGGGTTAGTATAACCTTTTGCAACACCTTCATTTAATAAATCAACTAGCTCTTTAGTAATATCTAAATCAGCTTTTAAACCAACTCTAACGAAAATATTTACACTCCCTGTATCTTGACATAATGGTCTATGTCCTAAAGCACACATTTTTGAGTTAATTAAAATTTGACCTAACGCATTTTTTGCAGCTTCTGATTGTTCATTTTCATAAGCTTCCACTATTGATTTTACGAAATCCTCTGGGTGGAAATATGAAATGTATTGACAGGCGTCTGCTATACTATCTATAATATCTTGTTCTGTAATTTTTGCCATTATTTAAAACCTTTGTAATTGAAATTTAATTTATTGTAGCAAAAAAGTTATTATGACATATACTTATAATTATTAATGAAATAAATTTAAATAAAAATGTTACTCAGTGTTACTTTAATTTTTTTTCTAAGATTAGAAAGAATTCTAGTAAAAACATCGTACTTATATTATTCATAATATAGCTAAAACTATAGTTTCTTAGCTATTATTAAAGCTATTTTTTATATAATAATAATATATTAAATAAAAGGCTTAATCATGAAGTATTTTAGCAATTCTATAAATAAGTTTTTAGTAGTTTCGATACTTTTATGCACTACAAATACTTTTGCTTTATCAGAACAAGCAGAAGAAGGAAAAGAGTTATACTCAAGTGCCAGCTGTACTCAATGTCATGGAGATATAGGTAATTTTGATTTAAAAAACCAAAAAGCACAAAATATAGCTGAATTAACTACATGGGTTGAAAGATGTGATGCTGGTTTAGGAACAGGTTGGTTTCCAGAAGAACAAATAAGTGTTGTAAAATACTTAGATGAATCATACTATAAATACAACAAAAATTAATAATATAAACAAACTTATCTTGAATAAATTATACACTACTTTATCAGATTTTATATAGGGGAATATATGAATATACACGAATACCAAGCAAAACAATTATTTGCAAAACATGGAGTACCAGCTCCAAGAGGTTTTATTGCAAACACACCTGCTCAAGCACTTAAAAATGCTCAAGAATTAGGTGGAAAAGTATGGGTTGTAAAAGCTCAAATACATGCAGGTGGTAGAGGACTAGGAGGTGGTGTAAAAGTTGTACACTCACTTTCAGATGTAAAAAAAACAGCAACAGAGATGTTGGGGATGACTTTAGTAACTCACCAAACAGGACCCGAAGGTAAGCTTGTAAGAAAAGTATATATTGAAGAAGGTATTGAAATAGTTGATGAATTATATTTAAGTATCGTACTTGATCGAGCATTAGAGATGCCTATTATTATGGCACTTAGTGAAGGTGGTATGGATATAGAAACAGTTGCTCATAAGTATCCTGAAAAAATCATCAAAATTCCTATTGATCCTGATTTTGGATATCAGGCATATCAAGGAAGAAAACTAATTTCTGCTCTCAAAATAACAGATAAAAGAGAACAGTATAAACTACAAAACTTTTTAAAAGCATTATATGAACTATATATTAAAAATGATGTAGAGATGGTAGAAATAAATCCTCTTGTAAAAACAAAAATTGGTAGTTTTTTAGCACTTGATGCAAAACTACAATTTGATGATTCTGCATTAGCTCGTCATCCTGAATTTGAAGAGATGAGAGATATCCATGAAGAAGATGCAGATGAAAGAGAAGCTAGTCTTTATGGACTTTCATATATTCCTTTAGATGGAGAAATTGGGTGTATGGTAAATGGCGCTGGTTTAGCTATGGGGACTATGGATACTATTAATCATATGGGTGGACGCCCAGCAAACTTTTTAGATGTAGGTGGAAATGCAAATCCTGAAACTGTATCAAAAGGTTTTGAAATCATATTAAGAAACAAAAATGTAAAAGCAATTTTTATCAATATCTTTGGTGGAATTGTTAGATGTGATAGAATTGCAAAAGGTATTATAGAAGCTACAAAAGAAGTAGAAGTAAATGTACCTATTATTGTAAGACTAAATGGTACAAATGCAGATGAAGCTGCATTTATTTTAGAAAGAGCAAACATCAAAAATTTAATCACAGCAACAGATATTGGTGATGGTGCAAGAAAAGCAGTTGAAGCTGCGAAAAAAGCGTAAGGTACAAAGATGGCAATTTTAATAAACAAAGACACAAAAGTTATCGTTCAAGGTTTTACAGGAAGAGAAGCAACTTTTCATTCTGAACAATGTATATCTTATGGTACAAATATTGTTGGTGGTGTTACACCAAATAAAGGTGGTCAAACTCATTTGGATTTACCTGTATTTGATAGTGTTGCACAAGCAGTAGAAGCTACAGATGCAACTGCAAGTATGATATTTGTACCACCTGCTTTTGTGGCTGATGCTATTATGGAAGCAGCAGTTGCTGGTATAAAACTTGCAGTTGTAATAACTGAAGGGTCACCTACTCTTGATATGCAAGCAGCTAAAGCTTGTGCAAATAAATATGGAATGATGATGGTTGGACCTAATTGTCCTGGTGTTATTAGTGCAGATGAGTGTAAAATAGGAATCATGCCTGGAAATATTTTCAAAAAAGGAAATGTAGGACTTATCTCAAAATCAGGAACCCTTACATACGAAGGGGCAAACCAAGTATGTAATGAAGGTTTTGGAATAACAACTGCTGTTGGTATTGGGGGAGATCCTATTATTGGATTATCATTTAAACAACTGCTTACTATGTTTGAAGAGGATGAGGATACAAAAGCTATCGTTATGATAGGTGAAATTGGTGGAGATTTAGAAATTCAAGCAGCTAAACACATACAAGAAAATATCACAAAACCTGTAGTTGCTTTCATTGCTGGGCAAACGGCTCCAGAAGGTAAAAGAATGGGTCATGCAGGAGCTATCATATCAGGAACTGCAGGTACTGCAAAAGAAAAAATGGATGCTCTTGAAGCTGTGGGTGTTACTGTTGTAAAAACTCCTGCTGATATAGGAAAAGCAGTAAAAGAAGTTTTTTCAAAAATATAAATAATAGTCTAAGTAAAGAAAGAATATACAAATGATAATTATTTGGATTTTGGGACTACTTGGACTTATTATTGTACTTACAGTGTTACTCAATATTTTTAAAAATTGGAAAACAATGATTAACTATAAAAATCTATTTTCATTTTTTGGTATTGGAGTAGTTGTCATTGGTATCTTATTTAGTTTTATAGAAGTAACTCTTTTTATTCAGCTGATTTCACTATTTATATTGATAGTTTGTTCATTGTTTTATGGGGCATTTAAAAAATAAAACTATTTTAATTCAATATCTTAATCTGTTTATATTTCATATACAAGGTATAAACAATTCTTTTTATCTCATCTACAGAGAATTCATTATTAAAAGAAAGGCTAAGTGCCGTTCTACATGTAACTTCATCAAAACCCATCTCACTAATAATTCTAGATGGTTTTGAAAGTCCTAAAGAACACCCTTCTCCATTTGTGATAAATATTTTACTTAATGCAATAGTACGGATAAGTTCTCGTGCTTTTATACCCTTAAATCCAAAGTGTAACGAATATTCCAAAGTATGTTGGGCATTTACAAAAAAGTAAATCTCTTCATTAAAAACTTCTAATAATTCATCTAAAAAAATGTTTTTTACATCATAATTAAATTTTCTATTCTCTATAGCATCATAACAAAGTTTTAAAGCAACCGTATCTAACTGTCCAATAGGAATTAAATCAAAAAACTCATCATCAAATAACATAACTCCTGATAAATTATATCCATTGAGTTTATAATTATCAAAATAAATAGCATCACTTGAAGTATCAATATTTGCCGTAGCATTAGAAATTATTTTAGCTTTTGTATTTTTCTTAACTCGTTTTAAATCTATTTTTACAAAAGTATCCATTACATAAGAAGAGATAAATAAAAAATCTATATTTTCGTTTTTTAAGCCATATAAATTTACGGTACCATCTCTACTTAAAGGTATCCAATGTATCTCAAATCCTAATTTTTCATACAGTTTTGCACCGTCAATTAAGGCTTGTGTTTCGCCAATACTAATAGCGATAGTACCTTTTAGTTCAAGGAGTAATCCCAAAAAACCTTCTTTTGAAAAAGCGAATGTTTTGATTTTTTTATAGTTAAATTTTTGATAGTATTGTAAACATAAATTATCAAAAGTATCATTTGGAGATAATGCACTCACACTATAATCTTTAGAGATATTTATCTCATTTAATCTAACATATTGTAAACAATTTAACTTTACCATTTCAAGATACCCTACTTAACTCTGAATAAATTCATTTTTATTTCTTATTATAGCAGTTTTTATCGTATTCATTATCCAGAACACTACAAAAAGGTGATTTTGATTACAAATATTTGAATTACTATTCACTTTCAAGCTTTAGATTTACATTTCCCAATATCAATTAATAATTTTCCTTTAAAAAAACACTACTTGAAATATCAATATACAAGCAATTATAAATAATAAGACTTGTAATATTTTTGTATAAAATTTTGCGTCAATACGTTTTTTTATCTTAATACCTAAAAACATACCAAATAAAACTACTATAATAGAAATAAGTGACAATTCTAATGTATCAACAGTAAAAGTAGCAAAATATACAAAGACAATTATTTGTCCTATCTTTGTAAATAAAAAACATAGATTTGATAACTGTACAGTATCTTTTCTAGAGTATTTCAATTCTAAAGTATACATAATCATTAATGGTGCAACTACATTTGTTAATCCTGAAAAAACTCCACCTATAAGACCTAAACCATATGTTGATGTTTTAGCATATTTAGATACAAAAGAGGCCTCTATTTTTATAAAAGATTGTACTAAATAAACTAAAATAATAAAAGCTAATAACAGTTTGAAAATTTCAGAATTTGAATATAATAATAAAAGAGTACCTAAGGAACTTCCAATTACCATAAGAAAGATGATAAACCAAAACTTTTTTAAAGCTTCAAAAAATTTACCTTCGCTTGATATACTTATAATATTTACTATCATAGTTGGTAAAAGCAAAAAGATTATTGCTGTTTGTAAATCTGAATATATTGCAATTAAAGGTGTAGCTATCATACCAAAACCAAAACCAATACTTCCATGAACAATAGAAGCAAAAAATACGATAATTGCTAAAACTAAAATAAAATTTATTTCCATATGAGTACCTTAAATATTACAGACAACTATATCAAAAGATACTAAAAGTATTATAAATCAAATCCAACTTACTTCAGTAGTATCTATATTTATATTTATCTTATCTCCCGGTAATAGTCCTTGTTCTGTCATCTCTTCTCTTGTCAATTTACACACAAAACTAACTCCTGATACAACAAAATCAACTAATAAACAATCACTTGAAGATTCTTGATGTATTGATGATATTTTACCCATTAGTGTATCTTGGTTTATCATATAATCACATCCTTTTTTACAAATAGTAATATATTCGGAGTTTATCATAACTACACAATCTCTTTTTTTCTCTCCACTATTTTGAATAACAAGTTCTTGCCCATCCATAAATACTTTTACTAGATTATTATTCTCGTTTCTTTCCCATGGAGCAAACAAAAGATTTACACTACCACTTTGCACTAATTCTCCTTGAAACAAAGCAATACGTTTATCACAAATATGATTTAACCAATTATGGTCATGACTTGAGATAAGTATAGTTGTGTTATATTTTTGTTTGGCTTGAAGTACTGCTTCTTTTATTAGTTGTGCTGAATTTGTATCAACTCCAGAGGTTGGTTCGTCTAAGATTAATACTTTTGGTTTCAATATAAGTCTAGCTGCAAGTGCAACTCTTTGAGCTTCTCCACCTGAAAGTGCAGACCATTTTCTACTTGAAAAAGAGATATCAAGTCCAACTAAATTTAACGCTTCTTCCACTTTTTCATCTAAATTATCAATATCTTTTCTAAGCTTTAACCCATAAGTAATATTATCATATACACTACGTTTTAAAAGATATGGATTTTGAGGAAGTATAACGATACTATGTCTCTCATCCAAGGAAAGATTATTATTTTCTATCCCATTAAAGGACACTTCTCCAGAAGTTGGTTTATTGATAAAAGATAAAATTGAAAGTAAAGTAGACTTACCACTTCCATTTGGACCAAATAAACCAATAATTTGATTATCATCTAAAGTTAGATTATCTATATTGAGTACTTTTTTACCATCATAATATTGTTCGATATTTTGAAGTTTATATAAACAACTCACTGAGTCCAGCTCCTTTTTAACATAGATAAAGCGATATTAACAATCAAAGCAACTGCAAATAAAACTAAACCTAAAGCAATACCAGTAACAAATTCACCTTTACCAGTTTCAAGTGCAATTGCAGTTGTAACTGTTCTAGTGTGATATTTTATGTTACCACCAACCATCATAGAGATACCAATCTCAGTGATAATTCTTCCATAAGCAGTCATAGCTGCTGTCATTATTCCAAATCTAGCTTCAATAAGTGTAGCTGTTAAAATCTGAAAGGAATGAGCACCAAGACCTTTTAATGATGAATATAATCGTTTATCTACAGACTCAACTTGTGTTGCAGTTAAAGCGATAATAATAGGTAAACCTAAAACAATTTGACCTATTATTATTGCTTCTTGAGAAAAGAGTAAGTTATATTCACCTAACGGTCCTGCTTGAGATAACATGGTATAAGCAATAAGACCTATAACTACTGTTGGTAAGGCTAAAAGAGTATCAACCAATGTTCTTACAATAGATTTGCCTGGAAAACTATAATATCCCAAAGCAAACCCAAGAGGAAGACCAATCAATAAACTAATCATTAAAGACCATGATGAAACGGTAATAGTTGTACTAATCGCTGAATATACACTCGTATTTCCAGAAATTAGTAAATCTATTGCTTGATCAAAGCCATCTGTAAAGAGATTCATTAAATACTTGCCTTATTTCTCATAAATTTTTATCGCTTACTTATTTGCATTTGGTATAAATAATGCTTGATTTAAAAGTCTAAAATCAGCTATTGTTTTTTGTGTTTTTGGAGCTACAATCCATTTTGTAAAAACTTTTGCTAATTTAGGATTCACATTTGAACATTTAGCTTTATTGATTGTTACTACTGAATATTGATTAAATAAACTTTTATCACCTTCAACAACAACTTTCATTGTATTTTTATCACCTTTTTGTGACATATACTTAATCCAAGTTCCTCTATCTGTCATAGAATATCCAGATTTTTCAGATGCCATATTTAAAGTTCTTAACATTCCTTGACCCGTTTGTACGTACCATTTTGCAGTATCAGGAGTAGCGACATCTGCTTTTTTCCATAAAGATATCTCTTTTTTATTTGTACCTGAATTATCACCTCTTGAAAAAAAGTTTGCTTTTTCTTCTTGAATCTTTTTCAATGCAGAACTAGGTGTCATACCCATAACATGAGCAGGGTCTTTTTTAGGTCCAACAATAACAAAATCGTTATACATAACTTGTTTTCTATCTACACCTGCACCACTATTTACAAACTTTTTTTCAGAAGCAGGAGCGTGAACAAATAAAATATCTACATCACAATTAGCACCCATTTTTAAAGCCTTACCTGTTCCCGTTGCTACCCATTTAAGTGTTGTTCCTGTTTCAGATTTAAATATTGGAGCTAAATAATCTAATAATCCTGTATTATCTGTACTTGTTGTTGTTGCCATCATTAAGGCATCTTTTGCTTGAAGTGAAGTAGTTAATACAAGAGTTGCCGCTAGTAGTGTTAATTTATTTAATTTCATTTATTTTCCTTTTTTAGTTATATATATTTGATGCAGATTTATTTAGTTTCAATCCAAATGGGATTACTTTAATAATCTCATCTTCATTTACAAAATCTTTATTATCAAGTGTTATCATCACACAATTACTAAGTGTAAGTGGTGCCAACATTCCTGAACCATACTTATTCTCTTTTGTTACTGTAAATTCACCATTTACTAAATTACCGAGAACAACATTTGCTCGTCCTTTTTTTACTTTAAACTCCTTATTATTTTTTGCTAATACAAAATCATAGTAATAATTACTAGCTCCACTACTCTTATAAATAATTGGTAAAGATAAAAGATATGTATTTATAAGTGCTGTTAATGGATTTCCAGGCATTGCCATTACATAAGTATTATCCATCATTCCCATCATTGTAGGTCGTCCAGGTTTAACATTTACACCATGAAATAATACCTCAAGACCATTTTTTGTAAATGCCTCAGCAACAAAATCAGCATCACCCATAGATATACCACCAGTTGTAATTACAACATCATATGATTTTAAATTTTCGATAAATTTTATAGAGTCTTCTAAAGTATCAGGAATAACACCTATATAACTAGCTTCAAAATTATGCTCTTTTAACATAGATGTAATTGCATATGAATTTGAATTATATATCTGATAATCTTCTGCATTTTCCCAAGGTTCTTTAAGTTCATTTCCTGTTGATAAAACTGCAATATTTAATTTTACAAATACTTCCACCATAGTGATACCTTGACTAGCAAGAATTGCAACCATACCGGAATTTATAACTTCACCTTTACTAAAAATAGAAATACCTTCTTCATACTCCTCTCCTTTAACACGGTAATGATCACCTTTTCGTATATTTTGAGGTAGTTCCATAATCTCATCATTAAAAAAGATCGTATTTTCTACAGGGATAATTGTATCTGCTCCATCAGGAATCATAGCACCTGTCATGATTTTATAACATTCACCATCATTTATTTTGGCTATTGAATTATCTCCCGCAAATATAACATTTAATATTTTTAATTTTTTCCCTGCATCACTTGCTTTAAAAGCAAATCCATCCATTGCCGAGTTATTAAAAGCTGGCATATTCTTTTTACAATTTATATCTGAAGATAGGATTCTTCCGATAGCATTTTCTAATGGAATATATTCTACTTTTTGTGTTATTTTTACATTTTCAAGACTTGTCTTTACTGCGTCTTTATAATCTAAATACGTTAATTTTTTCATGTTAGTACCTTTATTTGTCTATATCTTCTATAAAAAAGTTTGCACACTTTTTCTATATTTGTATCATCTAAGTCTTGGCTAAAAGAAAGACTAATACCATTTCTACTAATCTCTTCATCATATCCCATTGCTTGAATAATTTTTGAAGGTTGCGATAATCCTAACGAACACCCTTCCCCATTTGTAATAAGTATTTCATCCAAAGATAATGTTCTTATGAGTTCTCGAGCTTTTATCCCTTTAAGTGCAATATGCAATGTAAAACCTAGAGTTAAGGTATCATTGACAAAATAATAAATATCACTATCAAATACTTCTTCTAGTTTCTTTTTAAATTTGCTTTTTAATGTTGTGGTAAACTTTTGTTTTTTTAACATATTAGTTATCAAATATAAAGCAATATTATCTATATAACCAATAGCTTGATCTGTAAATAATTCGTTATGTAAAATTACACCAGAAGTATTAGAGCCCACAAGTTTATAAGGATCAAAATATATTACATCACTAGAGATATCATATTCAACTGTTGCATTTGAGATAATTATTGCATTAGTAGTTTTTCTTATCTCTTCCAAATCTGTTTTTACAAAAGTATCCATCACATAAGATGAGATAAATAAAAAACTAATATCTTGGTCTATAATGTCTTCAAAATTTACAGAACCATTTTTATTTAAACCAATCCAAATTACTTCAAATCCGAGTTTTTCGTACAATTTCCCAGCTTCAACTACCGCATTTGTTTCACCAACAGAAATAGCAACCTTACCTTTATTTTTAAGTTCACAAAGTAAGCTCAAAAACCCATTAGGGTTAAAAGAAAATGTAAGTAAATTAGAAAAAGAATATTTATCTAAAAAACTTTTTTTAACATCATAATACAACTCATTATTTTTTAATATATCTAAAGAATATTCTTTTGATATATTTATATCTTCTATAGTTGGATAATGAGCTACATTTAATTTAATCATATATTAGTTCTTTAAATTTAAGATATCTGTTTCACTATTTTCAAAAAGCTCAGTAAATCTTTGCTTTGTAAATTCTCTTACATCTTGTTGTAATAATTTATAATTGTCAATTATTTCAACTGCTTTTGGAGTCAATTTTGTTCCACCTTGCTCTCCGCCACCTTTTTGTTTGATAACTAATGAATCTTCAATATATTTTTCAAGTATTTGAATATGTGTCCAAGCTTTTTTATAACTCAATCCAATCTTTTGTGAAGCTTCAGCAATAGAGCCTGTTTCTCTTATTTGTTCTAATATTTCAGTTTTACCACCACCAAATACTAAATTATTTTTATCATCTTCAATCCAAACTTTAACTTTAACTTCCATTCTTTTTTCCTTTTTTTTCTTTAAAACATCCTAGTTGACAATTTATCACTTCCAAATCACTATTTTTAACTGTAGAACCTACTTTATGTAATGACGAAGTTTTCGCTTCATCCCAGTACCCTTTACAATCAATGTTTTTAGTACCTACATAGTTTTTTTCTAAATTTTCATAGATACTTTGATCTTTATCTGAAAAATTTAAATTCCCAAATACACTAAGCTCACAATTAGATATCTTTATTCCCATACTTTTTGTAATCATAGACATCTGTGATACATCATGTTTGATTTTTCGAGCAACTGTAAAAGCTTTTAAACATGACAACTTACCATCAGTATCTAAATAACTTTTTACAATATCCTCATCTTTTTGATCTAATTTAATAGTCGATATATCATCAGAACTAGACATCAATTCTTCCTGCATGAGTATAAACATTCATCTTCTTACCTCTTGCAAATCCAATAAGTGTAATCCCATGTTTATGTGCAGTTTGTACACCTAAATATGTGGGTGCCGTACGTGACACTATAATTGGAACTCTATGCATTACTGCTTTTGTAACCATCTCAGAACTCAATCTTCCAGAAACAAATAAAATAGATTTAGTAGTATCTAGTTTTTGTAATTTACACTTCCCTACTACTTTATCAATTGCATTATGCCTACCTATATCTTCTGCTGATATTGTACTTCCATCAAGTAAATATATCATAGCCTTATGCACACAACCTGTTAATTCATACAGTTCACTTTCTCGATAAAATATTTTTATCTCTGAAGAAATTGTGTAAGGAGTTACTTTAAATGATGTTTGATTAAAAGGTATTTTTAAACTTGTTTCATCATTTCCTGTAACTCCTCCTCCACAACCACTTACTAATGTTTTTTCTTTATATAGATTTGCTAATGAGTTTTCGTTGATTGTTGCTGTAACGTCAACTCTTAGTCCATCTTCTTTTATCTCAATTTGATGTATATCCGCTAATGAAGATATAACATTTTCACTCATCAAAAAACCAATTGCATGAGCATCTTGATCTTTAGGAATACACATCATTGAAATAGTTTTTTCTCCGTTTAAGTATAGTGTTAATCTCGATTCATCGATAGTCACATCTTCTACTTGGGTAACCTCATTTTCAATAAGTTTGTCTATTAGTACTGTCTTTAAATATTTGGTATTATCCATCTATTTTTCCTTTAATATGTAAATTTTGCATATTACTTTTTAAAAAGAAAAGTAAATCAAACTTTTTACAAAGTCTGACTACAACTCTTTTATTTTCTTAAATTTTCTTCTTCTAAAACGTCAGGTCTTAACTGTTCTAAATACTCTACTGGTAATTTTCCAGTTATTACTCCAGGGATATATCCTTTTACAGATACGAAATAAGAATAAACTGTTTCAAATGTAAAAAATGAAATAATCGCACTTCCCATAAAATGTAAAAATAAAATCAATCTCTTGAATTGAATCGTTTGAGCATGTGTTGCAGCATCTGGTGCCATCCACCAAATAATAAAACCACTTAAAACTAATAAAAATCCAAAAGCTACATATGCATAGTAATTTATTCTATTCATAGCTTCATATTTTCCTCTTAGGAAAATTTTATTACAAAGTTTTGTACTTGGTCGCACAAAAAACTTATGGTCTTTAAATGCAATAATAGTCATAATTAACCATACTGGTATCCATCCAACTCCAACTATTTCATGTGTTGATCTCATAAATCTAGCAATGTCTCCACCACCTGTCCAGTTTCCAAAAGTAATTGAAAAACCTGTGATAAATAGATAAATCATAATTATGATATTTAACATCAATACTATTCTTTGAAATATAGAATAAACTTGAAACATATCATCATTTCGAGTTATTTTTGCTTGTTTTCGTCCTTTTGCAACTATAAACATAATTGTAAATAACACAAACTCAACTGCAAATACAATTGGTAATAAATGTTGTCTTTCTTCAAATGCTCGAATTACTTCGGGTGCAATTGCATTATATTCTGGACCAAAAAGTGCTGCTTCCATTTGATGATGATGTGTTAACGTATCAAATGGAACAACTTGTCCAGTAAAATTTCCTTGCATTATTTGTAAAAGAAATTGAAATACATATCCAATGTCTGCAATAGTGGCTAACCAAAAATACCAATAAGTCAAAACAGCAAATAAGAGACCTATAATTAAATAGACCTTATATTCACTTACAAAACTTTTATTTTGCATATGCTTTATCCCAACCGTATGGAGAATTTTGTGCTCCATGTCCAGCTGACATAACTCTTTCTCTAAAGATATTCGATACAGATTCAGAATCACCTACAAGTAATGCTTTTGTTGAACACATAGCAGCACAAACAGGAACTTTTCCTTCTGCAATTCTATTTTGTCCATAAAGTTCTCTTTCATGTTCACTATTAGTATCCAATGGACCACCTGCACACATAGTACATTTATCCATAACACCTTTAGTTCCAAACGCACCATTACTAGGAAACTGAGGAGCTCCAAAAGGACACGCATATAAACAATAAGAACAACCAATACAAGTATCTTTATCATGTAAAACGATACCATCATCTCTGATGTAAAAACAATCTACAGGACAAACTTCTTCACAAGGTGCGTCTGTACAATGCATACAAGCAACCGATAGAGAAAATTCTAATCCAATCTTACCTTCATTAACCGTTACAACTTTTCTTCTTGAAATCTCAACTGGTAACTCGTGAGCTTCAGCACAAGCAACAGAACAACCATCACAATGAATACATCTGTTTTCATCACAATAAAATTTCATTCTTGCAAAGTCAACAGTATTACTACTTATGTTATTACTACTCATATTGCTCTCCTATGCTCTTTCTATCTGACATAATCCACCCTTAGTCTCTGGTATCTGTGTAACAATGTCATAACCGTAGTTAGTAACAGTATTTGCACTTTCACCAATAGCATAAGGAGCAGTTCCATCTGGATACTTATGTAATAAACTTTCACCTTCCATAACACCTGCGAAGTGGAATGGCAAGAATATTCGGTCATCTGAAACAGAATAAGAATATTTAGCTTTTACTTTAATCTTTGTTCCTTGAGGTGAATGAATCCACATCATTGAACCATCTCTAATTCCATGTCTTCCTGCTAAATCAGGATTAATGTCACAGAACATTTCTGGTGATAATTTTGCAAGATATTTACTTGCTCTATTTTCCATACCAGCACCATTCATATTTACAAGTCTACCTGTCACTAAGTTAATTGGGAAATCTTTCGACCAATTTTGTGCACTTTGCTCTGAAATATATCTTGTATCAACTCTATAATGGTCTTCTTTATCTGCAAAACTTGGATGTTTTTCAACTAAATCCTGTCTTGGAGAATGTAATGGCTCTCTATGTAAAGGAATCTTATCAGCAAATGTCCATACAATAGCTCTAGCTTTCGCATTTCCATAAGGAGCAATTCCAGCTTCCATACATTTTTCAGCAATAATATTTGATGTATCAACTTTCCAGTTTTTACCAATTTTTGATTTCTCATCATCAGTTAACTTTATTTTTAATACTTCTTCAATATTATCTCGAGTAATTTCAGGATAACCATCTTTAGCAACTGAACCTTTAGGTGCACTTCCTTTTCCAGCTAATAAATCAACACCATCGTGTTCTAATCCAAATCTATTTCTAAATCCCATACCACCTTCAGATACTTTTCTGTCGATATTATATAAGATTGGAGATCCACTATGTCCTTCAGTCCAACAAGGCCAAGGTAATCCATAATACTCACCAGTCATTTCACCATAACCACGCATGCTGATTTCATCAAACATGTGCCAGTTTTCTTGATGCTTTTTAAGTCTTTCTGCAGTCCAACCAGTTAAACCAATAGTTTTAATAGTTCTAGCAATTTCATCAGTCGCATCTTCAGGCCATTTGTATTCTTTTTTATTCTCACGCACAAGCATTCCTGCTGTTAATTGATCATAAAAACCTAGTCTTTTAGCTAACTCAAACATAATGTCTTGATCTGTTTTAGATTCATACATTGGTTTAATAATTTCAGTTCGCCATTGAGCTGATCTATTTGTTGCTGTTACTGAACCTGATGTCTCAAATTGAGTAGCCGCTGGTAAAATATAAACATCGTCTTGTTTATCAGTTAAAATAGCACCTTCATTAACAAAAGGATCACAGAAAACTAATAACTCAAGATTATCAAGACCTTCTTTTACTTTCTTCTGTTGAGCAGTTGATGTAATACCATTTGCCATAACAAATAAAGCTTTTAAATTAGTACCTGCATTATGAATCTTATCTTCACCTGGTTTACCACCAAGTACACCAGACCACCATCTAGATAAAGTAAAACCTTTTTTATTCATCCATGAAGGATCTTTAAATCTACCTTTTAACCATTCATAATCAACATTCCAAGCTTTTGCAAAATATTTCCAAGAACCATCACTTAATCCATAATATCCAGGTAATGTATGTGATAAACAACACATATCAGTAGCACCTTGTACATTATCATGACCTCTTAAAATATTTGTTCCACCACCTTCTTTACCCATGTTTCCAAGAGCAAGTTGAATAATTGGAGCAAGTCTAGTATTCGACGAACCATTTGAATGTTGAGTAAGTCCCATAGCCCATACTAATGTTCCTGGATTTTGATTTGCATACAATTTTGTAATTTGTATAATTAAATCAGCATCAACACCTGTAACATCTGCAACTCTTTCAATCGGCCAATTTTTAGCCTCTGCCATAATGTCTTCCATACCGTAAACTCTATCTTTAATAAAGCTTTCGTCATGCCATCCATTTTCGAAAATAATATTTAACATTCCATACATAAATGGAATATCAGTACCTGGTCTAATTTGTGCATATAAATCTGCTTTTGCAGCAGTTTTAGTAAATCGTGGATCAATTACAATAATTTTAGCATTATTCCGTTCTTTTGCTTTTAAGAAATGTTGGAAACCGACAGGGTGATTCACCGCTGGATTTGCTCCAAAAATTATAATAGCTTTAGAATTTTGAATATCACCTAAAGAATTTGTCATAGCACCGTAACCCCATGTATTCGCCACACCGGCGACTGTAGTACTGTGTCAGATTCTAGCTTGGTGATCTATATTATTTGTTCCAAACATTGCAGCAAATTTTCTATAATAATACGATTGCTCAGTATTAAATTTTGCTGATCCTAAAAACATTGTTGAGTCTGGTCCATCATTTTGTCTTAGAGATTCAAGTTTTGTTGCAATATTACCTAATGCTTCATCCCAAGAAATTCTTTGCCATTTTCCAGCTCTTTTTACCATTGGATGCTTCAATCTTACTTCAGATCTAACCATATCAATCATATCAGCACCTTTACAACAGTGCCCTCCAAGTGATACTGGATGATCTTGAGCAACTTCTTGACGTACCCAAACTCCATTTTGAACTTCTGCTAATACTCCACAACCTACAGAACATGCTGTACAAATAGATTTAACTATTTTAGAACCAGGGAATGGATTTTTAATCTCTTCCTCTGTTGCACTTCTTGTTGCATTAGTACTAGCAAAAGACGATGTAAAACCAAATGCAGTAGCAATAGCAGACATTTTTAAAAATGACCTTCTACCTACCTTTGCATTTAAAGTTTCATATGTATTTACTGACATACTATACTCCTAATTTTTATTTTGCTTTTTTATAAAACTCTTCCCACGCCGGTGTATGTTTATAAAGAATCTCTTTTTTCTTAGATTTTCCTATAACAACACCATTTCCATCTGCTTGTTTTACAGACGGATTACTGTTAGCAGCCATAACGGTAGCACCAGCAACAGCACCAGTAGTTACGATTGCAGCTTTTTTAATAAAATTTCTTCTGCTATTTTCCACGACTAACTCCTTATTGAAATGTAGGCCCTCATGAATTATCATAAAGACTTTGTAAAAAAGATATTTACTTCTTTACAAAATCTTTATGATAAGAAAGAACTCTAAATCGAATCTTCCATATCATATTGCACATCTATAGGACAAGATTCATCTTCTTTCTTCTTTGGTCCTAAAGCTTTAAGTGCTTTATTTTTAGCTCTTCTTTCTTTCTCTTTTTCAGATATCACAGCTGGTGATTCAATATTTTTATAAGTATCTTTTGGTTTTGGTTTTGAAACATCTAAATATAGTCTTTCAAATTCTAAAAATGAATGTAAAACAATCATTAATTCCTTATATATTTTTGAGGAATCATGTTCATATAATACTTTTGCAACATCATCAGCAAAATCATTTAAAATTTGATCAAAAATACAATGTATTGTATTTTCATATATTTTTTCACCATTGGCAACTAAATCACAAAGTTCTGCTAAAAAAGCAAAGATAAATCCAATAAAATCTTCATATTCATAAAATTCTTTTTCATCTCTTCTTAACTTAGTTTTTCCAATAAATTGAATCATTTCAAGTCGTTTTTTACCTGACTCAACTCCTTCATCATAAAAAGAAGCAGTAAGTCTAATATTTTTTGACATTGGACTATAAAAAAGAGCATCATATTCTTCCATTAATTTAACATTTGAAATAGGATCTAATAAGTCTGCAAGATTATTTAATGCTTCTTGTGAGCTTGAATCTAATGATTTGTCTTTTAAGATATTTATAAGAGAGATAATCCCTAAGTAATTTTTTGTATCACTAGAAACAATGAAAAAGTTAGCAAAAAGGTTATAGTATAAACCTCTCGCTTTTGTAATCACCTGATTTTTATCCATTTGAGAGTTATCCATTTAATTCTGCCTTTTTTGTTTGATCAAAATGATTTTGCATCATTATTCTTGGTTTACAGTCAGCACAACAATAAAGTGTACGTTCTTTAATAGGGTCGTGAGCAAAAATAGGTCCCATCATTTTGGCAATCTTTTCTATTGATTTTGTAGTAGCAAATTCTATTCCACACTCAACACAGGCAAATAAATCATCTTTTGCTAAAATACTTTCTTTAAACCATACTGGTTTTAAATCTATTATATCTCGTTCAATAGTTAAACAATCAGCCTCAGGACATGACACCTCACAGTATCCACATGATGTACATAAAGATGGATTTAATCGTAATGTATTATCTTTTGCTTCAGCTTGCAGTGCTCCCACATTACAGGCTCCTACACAAACTAAACACAAGGTACAGGCTGATTCATTTACTTTTACTTGAGCATAATGAATATGCTCACCAGTACGAACTTTTCCTAAATCTTCTTCACCTACGATATTTTTTAATCTAAGAGAAAATACTTCTCTTTTTTTGAAACCATCTTGAACCATGTTGTAGTATGAATCTTCAACAAATGATACTTGCTCTAATGCTTGTTTTAATTGTTCCTCATCCATAGCTACTATAATTGCATCTTTTTTATATTTTAATTGATAGATATCATTTAAAATTCTAATAGCATCTCCTGTACCTTTAGAGATAAAATCACTATAAAATATAACTTGAGAACCTGATATTTGTGTCAAAGTCAATAGTGCTGATTCATCTAAGAACTTTTCACCATCAATTGAAAATGGAAATACATTTTCTTTTAAATCAACTTCTAAACTTTCAATTTTCATCTTTTCTGGGATAATTAGGGGGTGTGTTTCTTTATAGAACTTACTCATTTCAAAAAGAGATTCTCTACTTGTAGGTGCGTAATCTAAAGCGCCACTTGGACAGACAGAGATACAGCCACCACAACCATGACAGTCTATTTGTGAAAACTCTAAGTGTTTTACGTCATCATGTTTAACTATTGCTACAGTAGGACAAACTTCCTCGCATTTAGAACAAATTTCTTCTCTTCTCTCATGGTATTGACAAATAGTAGAATCATATGTTGTGAATTTTTTATATTCATAAGAACTTATATTTTTTCTTAATATTTCTAAAACATCTCCGATTGAAGACTCTAAAGGATCAAATGTACCACTTTGTTTTAGTCCCTCTTCTTGGGCATTGAACCATACAATTTGGTTTACCTCAATTGTTGTATCTTTATTATTTCTGTTTACAACAATAGTTAATTTACCGATACTTCCAGTTATAGATTTGACAACATCACTATTTATATCTAAATTATATAAATCAAACTCATCTTCTTCTATTTGAAGAAAGAAGTTTTCAGCTTCATTTTGAGTAGATATCAATAGAACTTTATTATCTATATTTTCTGAATATGATATATCTTGTGCAAAATCATATTTTGTTGCCGCTACTTCATATAGTTTAGGAATATTTACAATTTGTTTAGCAATACTATCTTGAGTATTTTGTAAATAAAAATTTACATCTTTTGTATAAACTTCTGCTTCAATTTCCTTATCGTTAGATATTAGAAAAATTCCATTATCAAGTTCTTCTTTACTCGATGAAACTTTAATCTCTTCACTTAATGGAAACTCCAAATCCTTTGGACTATAATAAACAAATTCTTGCATTTATTTCCTTTTGGTAAAATATAATTTACCGATTTTAATATTATAAATCTTACTTATAGCTTAAATAGTAATATTTATTTTATTCTATATGTTTATTGGATAAAATGAAACATGAAAAAGCTACTTTTACTAATAATTACAATGATAATCGGTATTTATTTTTTACTTCAAGAAAAGAAATATACAAGGGATACAATACTTATAGGAAGTTCATTCCCTAAGACAAGTGTTTTAAAAGAATATGGGAATGCTCTGAATAGTGGTGCGAAAACATATTTTGATTATGCTAACGACAAACATATTTTAAAAAATAAAAAAATAAACTTTATAACTCTCGATGATAAATATGAACCTAAGCTAACACTCCAAAATACACATGCACTTTTAAAAAGGAAGGAACTATTTGCTTTATATGGTTTTGTAGGTACACCTACGGTAAAAAATATATTACCAATTATTTATAAAGAAGAAATACCGCTCATTGCAACATTTTCTGGTGCTGGATTTTTACGAAATAATTCAAATGAAAATATCATCAACTTCAGAAGTTCATATAAAAATGAGATTAAAGAGCATATTAAATACCTTTATTTAAAAAGAGGATTTAAAAGAATTGCAGTATTTTATCAAAATGACGAGTATGGAGAAGATGGGTACATATCTGTAGTAAATGTATTGAAAAATTATAATTTATCTCCTATAGCTGAGGGTAACTATAAAAGAAATACGCTTTCTATTAGACATGCTTTTAATTCAATAAAAGATGCTAAACCAGAAGCTATCATAATGATAGGGGCAAATAAGGCAAATACCCTTTTTATAAAAAGAGCAAAACAAAATAAAGATTTCAATAATACTATTTTTTGTAATATATCTTTTGGCGATGCAAGTGAAATGATAAAAGACTTAGGTGAAGATAATGAAAATATCATTTTTTCTCAAGTAGTACCAAACTATCAAGATAAAACAATCCCTATTATTCAAGAGTATTATGATATTTCAAAACAATATAATACAAAGTTTGAACCAAATTTTGTATCGCTAGAAGCATTTTTAAGTGCAAAAGTTATGGTAACAGCGATTAAAAATATTATAGGAGAGATCACAAGAAAAAAGTTTATACAATCGATTCGAAATTTACCTACAAATACTCTTGATGGTATTTCCATAAATGGGAAAAATAAAGATCTATTAAATCACGTGTATCTTTTTAAATATAAAAAAGGAAGATTTATTGAGGTAGAAAGATGAAAATACAAAAGATAATAAGCTATTTTAATAATGTTAGTTTTGAATTTAAAACTAACTTTCTTATTTTTATTATTGCAGGTGGGATGTTTACAATTATGACTTTGTCTCTGATTTCTACATTTTCTATTAAATATGATTTTGATAAACTTTTTGAAAAAAGAACAACATTATTTGTGAAGTTAGAAGATATAAAAGATGCATATACTGTAAATATTCAAGATACTTTCATCGATATTGAGAATAGAAGTATAACAATTGAAGAGTCAAAAGAGGTAATTCAACTAGCAAAACAACTTATAAATGTAAACTGGTATGAATACAAAAAAATTACAAATGATAAGTCAGTGCCGTTTATTTATGTAGGAGGAATTATCAAAAAATTCTTTACTGCAAATATAATGGATAAAAAAGATCAAATATTAAAAGTAAATATTATTGAAAATATTGATAAAAAAATCATAATTATAGATACTATTTTAGCAAATATAAAACACTCACACAACAATGAAAACTTTTCAAAACTCTATCTAGAAATAAATGCTGTAAATATATACATCACGAGTTTAATTAATTATGATTTATCTTTAGCTATAAATGAAAAAAGAGATACTCAAAATGTTTTTAATATCATTATTATCATTTCAGTCATTTCTATCATACTTGTCTTTTTATTCTCAATAATTTTATCAATATTACTAATCAATAACTTCAAAGCACTTCATAATTCGCTTGAACTAAAAGTAGATGATAAAACGAAAGAGCTAACTGAACTAAATAACTATCTAGAAATTAAGGTATCAAAAGAGGTAGCTCAAAATAGAAAAAAAGATATCATCATGTTCCAACAAGCCCGTTTCGCTAGTTTAGGTGAGATGTTAAATAACATTGCCCACCAATGGAGACAACCACTTGGTTCTATATCGATGATTGTACAAAGTTTTCAGACTAAAAATAGCTTAGGTAAACTAACAGAAACTTATATAAATGAAAAAACAGAAGATGCTCTACTTTTAGCACATAATATGTCAAATACTTTAGATGATTTTAAAAACTATTTTCTACCGGATAAGAGAAAAGAAGACTTTTATATCCAAGACTGTATTAAACACTCATTTGAATTATCAAAATACATTTTGGAAAAAGAAAAAGTACACTTCGAAATCGTATGTAAAAAGGATATCAAAACACACAATTTCTACAATGAACTTTCACATGTGTTTTTAAACCTAATTGCAAATTCAAAAGATGCTTTATGTACAAATGTGGCGAAAGATGTTAGAATCATAAAAGTAATTATACGAGAATATAAAAAAGATATTCATATTAATTTTATTGATAATGGTGGAGGTATTCCAATAGCAATTGCCCCAAAAATATTTGAACCTTACTACACAACAAAATATAAAAGCGCAGGAACAGGGATAGGTCTGTATATGTCAAAACAAATTGTAGAAAAACATATGGATGGATCAATAGTTCAAAAAAACATAACACATAAAATTAATAAAGACAAACAGTATTCTTGTAGTTTATTTACTATAAAAATTCCAATAAATAATATAAAGGTTATAGATGCAAGCTAAAGATTTAAATATATTAAATCAATTTAACATACTTTACTTAGAAGATGATGAAGATCTTCTAAGACACACTACAGACATTTTAGAAGACTTTGTGAATAACATATATCCAGTCAAAACTTCACAAGAAGCAATGGAGATACTATTAAGTAAGAAAGTAGATGTCATTATTTCAGATATTTTACTCGAAGGTGAAAATGGTATAAATTTCTTAAAATATATAAAAGAAAAAAAAGATATCAACTTACCTACAATTTTAACTACAGCACATACAGATACAGTATATTTACTAGAAGCTATTAAACTAAAAGTAGAAAACTATATTATCAAACCTATAAAAGTAAAAGAACTACTAGATACATTGTATGATGTTGTACTCCCTATAGTTCAACAAAAAGAGATAAAAAAACATGAAAATATAATCAAAACTATTTCACACATAACAGATAGTAAACAAGTAGAGATTATTAAACTAATTATCAATAATCTTAATAATGAAAACATGTATGAAGGTTCATATACAGATATTATGAATGAAGTAAATATCTCAAAACCAACACTTATTAAACTTTTTAAAGAGTTAGCGAGTAAAGATATTTTAGTTAAAGTGCAACATAAAACATATAGATTTAATGAAAATGCATTAAGTTTGATATAAACATACTATAATTACAAAAATAAGGAAAAAATTTGAAATTTGACATCAGTAAAATTGCTAACGCAACACTATATATGCTAGAAAATAAAGTAGAAAACCTAAATGATAAAAAGCTATGTGCTTTACTATTTATGATAGATTACACACACCAAAAAAAGCATGAAGAAACAATATTCGGTGACGAATATATAAAAGCAAAAAGATCACCAAAAGCTAAAATTATGGGAGATATTTTTGATATCATTGCAAATGACATTGACTTAGAAGAAGATGATGAAAGAATGTATATCATCACTGAATTTCTCGAATTCTTAGATATAGAAATTTTAGAAAAAGAAAAGTTTATAGAACTAGGTTTTGTTAAAATGGAAGAGGAATATGATAAAACATTATTCACTCAAAAAGAGAGAAACACAATTGAATCCATAGCTACAAAATATGCAAAAGAAACACCAAGACAAATGTCTAATGCAACCTTTAGCATAGAAAAAGTAAGAACTACACCCCTTGGTGAAGTTATTATTTAAGTGAACACCCACAAGAAGATGTAGGCTTATCTACTTTTAGATAATCTCTACTCTTTTTTGAGATAATATCAATAGCTATATTTAAAAAAGCAGTTACAAGTAAAAGTAAAAACATCTTATCAAGTCTAAAATCAGCAATAGCGGAATCGATAAAAAATCCTAAAGTAGCAACTCCTAATATTCCTAATATAGCACTTTCCCGCATAATTATTTCCCATCTATAAAACAGAAATGCTAGCATCTGTGAATAAAGTTTAGGCAGAACATAATAAAAATATAACTCTATTCTTTTTTTAGTTGTATTTCTTTCAAATACTAATTCATCTGTTTGCTTTCCTATAAGGAAAGAGATAATAGCACCGTTATGAAGCATAAGAGCTATTACAGCTGGTAACATTGAAGGACCAAATAATTGTAAAAAAACATATGCTAAGATATACTCAGGTGTAGATCGTAATACTACTAAAAAAACATGACCTACAAAAGGTACTTTAGTAAACTTTTTTGAAACAATAGGAAAAAATAAAAGTGCAAAAAAAGCTGTAAATATAAGTGAAACTTGTGTTACTAAAATAGTATTAAAAACTCCTGGTACTATCTCATTTGAAAATAGATTTGAAAACCATGTGATAGATTTATCATAGCTATAATCATATTTAAAAGGAGCTGGTACTATATCAGAAGTGATAAATCTTATAAGATTATCTAAATTAAATTCTCCCCAGCTTTTCTGATAAAGAAATGAAGCTAAAATCACTGGTATAAAAGTATATTTATTAAACCAATACCGAATAGTAGCAACGATTATATAAAATAAAATCAATATCATCCAAACATCACTATAGTATCCTTGCATAAAAAATGAAGATAAATAGTACCCTAAAGTAGTAATCCCTACAAATCCCAATATAGCAGTCGACCTCAATGCACACTCAAATCTATATAAAGTATATGCAACTATATGAGGAAAAGCATCTGGTACTAAAGTATATAAGAAGTATGATATTTTGTCTTTTCCTCTTAACTGCTCAGGAAAACTATCATTTTCTTCTAAAATTTCTGCATATACTTTTCCTAATATTGCACTATAAGGAATGATGATGGCAAGTAAAGCACTCAAAGTATTAAGCCCAAAAATTTGCAAAAAAATCAAAGCCCAAAATATCTCATGAATCGAACGAGTAAATGCAAGTGTAATACGAAGAAGGAGACTTTTAAAAAATATAGCAAATACAAAACCAATAATAGAAGAGATAAATATAGATATAACCGCTATACTGATCGTTTGAAGAACTGCATCTAATATATACTCAGTGTTGTTAAAATTGATATCCAAAATCGCTGAAAAGAATCTATTTGTTTCTAAAAATGGATCTAACGTAGAGATAGAAAAATCAGAAAAAAAACAACTTACTATTCCAACTGCTAAAAAAAGAAGCGAAATATTTACTGATTTATTTGCAAACATTATATAACATCGTTGTGTCTATTGATGTGATTTCAGAACTACATTTATCCAGTACTATTTTTCCATCGTTTAAACCGATAACTCTATCAAAGTTTTTTAAAGCTATATCTACATTATGCAAGGCACAAATTACTGTTTGAAATTTATCTTTTACGTTGTCCATAACTACTTGAGATAAGTTTTCATCTAATGCGGAAATTGGTTCATCTGCTAGTAAAATTTGTTTATCATCATTTAAACTTCGAGCTATTGCTGTTCTTTGTTTTTGTCCACCTGAGAGTTGTGATACTTTAGAAAGAATTTTATCATTTAAAAAAAGTTTTTCTAAAATCTCATTGACTATTGTAAGCTCTTTTTTAGCTGGTTTTATCAGATTTCGTATATTATAAAATGTAGAGTTTGTGTCAAGATGAGCCATGTAAATATTATGAAATACGCTTAGATTATTTATAAGCCCTAGTTCTTGTGGGATATATGAAGAGTTCTTCTTTTGTAAATCAAATAAGTTTTTGAGTAATGTAGATTTTCCACTTCCACTTCTACCTAAAAGAGCGATTTTTTCGCCCTTTTTTATAGATAGATTTATATTATTTAAAATATCAACTTCACCATAAGATATAGTATGATTCTCTAAATAAAATGCCATACTTAGTCTACAAGTCCAATTTCTCTTGCAACATCAAGTACTGGTTGAAAGTCTGCATTTGTAGCTTTGATAAATCCACTTCTAGGGAAAGCACTTAAGATATTTTTATCTTTTAAGTTAAGAATAGCATTTGTAAGTTTAACTGTAAAACCTTTTCCAAACTGTGCATCTAAATCCCCTCTTGCAGAAAAATTATAGTCAGGGTATGTTGGAGTAGTATAAATGATTTTAACTTTTGAAGTATCAATTTTACCTTCAGCTAATTCTCTATCCCATACTTTAAAGTTAACAGCACCTACTTCATAAGCACCACTTTGTACTAAAGCGATAGTTTTAGAGTGGTTTCCAGAGAACCCTACTTTATTAAATACATCATTTGGAGATTTATTAAATGTTTTTCTGATGTAGTATTCTGGCATAAGTCTACCACTTGTACTTCCTTTTGAACCAAAAGTAAAGTTTTTACCAGACACATTTGCAGGAATAGAATCTGATGCTTTTAATCCTGTGCTTGTATTTGCAATAATGTAAGACTTAAAAATTGGGTCTTCAACACCTTGAGCAATAGCAACTGAATTTGGAACAATAAGTCTAGCTTTTACACCACTTAGTCCACCGAACCATGCAAGTTGAACTTGGTTGTTTCTAAATGCTGCGATTGAAGCTGCATAAGATTTTACTGGTACAAATTTTACATCCATATCAAGCTCAGCACTTAAGTATGTAGCAAATTTAGAAAATCTTTCTTTTAGTTGTGTTTCATCCTGATCAGGAATAGCCGTAAATGTAAATGTTTTTGCAAACACTAGTGTAGTTGTCGCTAGTATAGCGAAAATGATTTTTTTCATAATAACCTCAAAATATTTTTGAAGGGTTGCAGTCAAGTAGAACAAATATCTAAATGTCTAACCTAAGCCTTAGGTTTCTTCTTTGTTAATGAAACTATATATAAGTTTTTATAAATATTTTCTTAAATAGGTAAAAAAAATTTTACCTATTTATTTTATAAGGCTTTTGAAATTAAAACTAAACTTTACTTATTTTACAAATAGTATCATTCCAAGCTTGCATTCCTACCATCGGAGATGGATTTATAGGGATGATGCTATTTGGATTGAATCCATTTCCAGCTCCTCCATATTTTTTATCCCACCAAATATTTCCATTGAGTTCCAAGTCATCTTCTTTTGTAAACCCCGGTATATTTCGTCTTTCTTCATTTTTTCCTTTTGCGATTCTACCACCAAAGTTCATTCCTAAAGAGTTACTTATTGCTATAACTTGAGGATGAATTCCTTGAGTGACATGAGCTTTTATAGTCATACTTCCAACTTCTACATCTTTTTTAGTAGCTCTAAATCCACTTTTTGGTCTGTATGTTGTTATTTTTATGTAATCTCCTGATTTGATATCTAGTTTTTTTGCTGTTTGGGTATTTATCCAAACTGGATTATCATGTACTATTTCTGTTAGATACTTTTGCGATGTTGTTCTTGCTTGTGTATGTACATTCCATTTAAAAGTAGTAAGAACCATCTCATCTTCTTTTATTTGTTTTAATGATGCCGGCATTTCAAAATGAGGAAAACCATCATCTACTAAATTTAAAGATTTTGCAGTTTCATCAATCGTACTCGAATATATTTCAAATTTTCTTGATGGTGTTTTAAACCCTCTAACAGCAACACCATCTTTCATAATACCTATAGCTTTATTTTTACCTTTTTTATTTACATATACGATACCATCTTTTACAAAAGAGTTTTTTAGTTTCTTTTTACTTAAAATATTGTTGAATGTTTCATAAGCTTTTTCTTTATCTTCTTGCCAAACACCATGTTTTTTCATGTATTCAAATCCACTTAAACCATCTCTATCAGGAAGTGTTGAAAATCTTAATTTTATAAACTCTTCATAAGAATTAAACTTAAAATATTTTGCAACTGATGGTCCAAGTCTTTTTCCTATTTTGATAAAAGTATCTGCAAGATTTTCACAATCATGAGGTGGTTGGACAGCAGGCTGTCGCAATGCAAAATATGGAATAAGTTCATAAGCATTTCTACCTTCAATAGTATATCTTTCAAAATATGTTGCATCAGGAAGTATAATATCAGCATAATGTGCCATCTGCGAATACACAACATCACTACAAGCATGAAAAGGAATAATACTTTCATCTTTTAAAACATCAACAGTCAGTGTTGGACCTTCTGGCCATGTTTGTGGTGCTGAGATAGTATAAGAAATATATACATCAATTTTTTGATTCGTATTTTTTAGCTTATCAAACACTAGTTGACTTACTCTCATCTTTTGCCATTTATTTGATAACGGATAGAGTCGAGGATCTTCTAAATCAGTTGTAAATTTTGGTTTTTTAGGTACTGGTTTTGGCATAGGGAAAGATGAATTACCTTTACTTTTTGAACCACCAAAAGCATATCCACCTTTTCTTCCGATACTACCTACAAGTGCATTTAACATAATAACAGCTCTATCATTATTTAGACCATTTTGATGCGCTTGAGACCCTCTATTTGTAAATGCAGCACAAGCAGGTGCAAAAGAAGCAAACTCTTTTGCTATTCTTATGATATCATCTTCTGCTAATCCACTTACTTCTGATGCAAATTTTGGTGTATATGGTTTTACAAATTCTACAATATCATCAAAAGATGTATTACACCATTCATCGATAAACTTTCTATCATATAATTTTTCTGCCACTATTACATTTGCCATAGCTAAAGCAATCGCACCTTCTGAGGATGGAAATGGTGCATGCCATTCATCACTTCTGCCTGCTGTATTTGAAAGTCTAGTATCAAATGTCACAAGTTTTAAACCCTTTCTTTTCCCTTGGGCATATCTTTTTAAAAGAGGAAATCCACCTTGATGTGTTTCAAAAAAGTTACAACCAAAATTTAAAAGATATTTACATTCAGTTGCATCTAAAGTTTCCCAGCTCGTATCCCCAATAGTTGTGTAGTTCGCTGCTCTTTTGTTTGATGAACATAAGGCACGATGATTTAGTGCAACTGGTGTACCTATCGCATCTAAAAAACGATATGTAATATCACTCATCTTATTTCTACCTTGATGAAAAGCTACTCTTTCAGGTGTACCGGCATCGATATTATTTTTTATTTTTCTTGCTATTATATCGTAGGCATCATCCATAGTGATTCGTTTCCAAAGTCCCTCACCTCTTTTACCTACACGCTTAAGAGGATAAACTATTCTTTCAGAATTATTTACAGCAGATACTCCACCATGTGCTTTTGCACATAATTTTCCTTGTGCATTTGGATCATGTGGGTTTCCTTCTACTCCTAAAATCTCATCATTCTTTATCAATACATTCATTCCACATACACTAGAACAATTTAAACAAACACTAGGAACTCTCTCTATTCCTTTTATATTATCTGCTAGTGTATTTCTTTTTTGAAAATTTGTTATATTTTTAACTTCATCTGCTTGTGCATTTGGAACCAATGATATAACTTCACCCAATTCTAAAGCAGCTATTGAGGCTGCAGTTGTTTTTATAAAACTTCTTCTATTCATGATTATCTCTCCGCCCAATTATTTATCTCATAATTTAATGGAGAAAAATTTTTTCCATCTGTTAATTTTTGTTTCATTAAATCATTTGCACCTATATGAAGAGTACGAGGTTTATCACTAGTTCTATTTTTAAAAGGTTTTGCACCTTTTGGGATATTATTATCATCAGTAATAACTTTAATAGCATCGGAAACACAAGTATCTTCACAAGCAGGTCTCATTCCTACTTCTAGTCTATGAGAACATAAGTTACATTTTTCTGCTATTTCGGAAAAAGGATTTACATAAATTGCACCTATTGAACATGCCCCGACACAGTCTCCACATCCATCACATTTACTTTCATCTACTTCAACGATTCCATTAATACGACTAAGTGCACCTTTTGTACATGCAGTCATACAATCTGCACTTTCACATTGTCTACACATAAGTGGTAAAAACTCTCTTTTTACTTTAGGAAATGTTCCAGTATCTAAATACATCGTCATTGTTCTAAAGTATCCTAGGGGAGCATCAAACTCCTGCTT
>JAONGR010000119.1 GCA_028375605.1 Arcobacteraceae bacterium | reverse complement strand
AATTTTTCAAGTTCATTTCGTAACTGTTGTAATTTAGCTTGGCACTTAGATTGTTCAGAAGAACTTAACGCTTCAATTTCTGCTATTTCATTTTTAATGGGTTTAGTTGCTTGGCTTTTTTCTGTAACGATTGCAACTCTTAATTTTTTGATCTCTTTTTTATTTCGTTTGGGTTTCTCAACTTTTTTAGGCTTATTCTCAGTATCATCTTCCCAGCCAACTTGAGTTAAAAACTCATCATAATTTCCATTGAAATAATCAGCACCTTCATTTGTAAATACAATTAATTTGTCACAAACAGCTCTTAATAGTTCTTCAGAGTGAGTTACGATTATACAAGAGCCCTCAAAAGCTTTAACAGCTGTTGTAAGTGCATCAATAGAGTCGATATCAAGATGGTTTGTTGGCTCATCAAGAAATAATAGATTAACATCCTGTGCGATAATTTTACCTAGCATAACTCTTGACTTTTCACCACCAGAAAGAAGTGATATCTTTTTCTTCGCATTATCACCACCAAACATCATAAGACCACAAATATTTCGAATAAGTGATTCTGGTAGTTTATGATTTACACTATAGATTTCATCCATAATTGTATTTTTGGCATTTAAGTGTGAAATATTTGTTTGCCCAAAGTGTCCAAACTCACATGAAGGATGAAAGTTTACATTCCCACTAAGTGCTTCGAGTTCACCTGCAATAGCATTTAGTAAAGTTGATTTACCTTTACCATTTTTACCGATAATTCCAATAGTCTCACCTCGAGACAAAGCAAAAGTAATATTTTTAAAAAGTATATTATCTTTTGTATATCCAAAACTCAAATCATTTACTTCTACTAAAAATTTTGCAGAAGTATCTTTATAGTTAAAATCAAAATTGAGATTTGCATCATAATTAATATCTTCTAATATATCCATTTTTTCCAAAATCTTAACCTTAGACTGGGCAAGTGTTGAAGTTGCTGCTCTTGCTTTATTTTTAGCAATAAACTCTTCAAGATCTTTTATCTTTTTGTCTTGTGCTATTTTTTGTTTTTCATGATGTTCTTCATTTGCCAGAATCTGTTCAAAGAACTTTCTCGTTCCCCCAGGAATCACAAAAGCTCTTTTTCTAACAATCCCCAAAGTATGAGTAGAAACACTATCCATAAACTCTCTATCGTGTGTAATAAGTATAACTTCCCCTTGAAATGACTTTAAAAAGGCTTTTAACCATCTTATTGACAAAATATCCAAGTAGTTTGTAGGCTCATCTAGCAAAAGCATATTTGGTTCAGTTAAAAGAAGTTTCGCAAGATTTATTCTAATTTGAAAACCACCAGAAAATGACTTAGGATCTTTATCTAAGTCTTCTTCACTAAAACCAAGACCAAATAACATTTTTTCTGCTTTATAGATATCATATTTATTCTCTTCACTTAAAGCTAATGAAGTTTCGTCAATTAATTTTTTTTCCGTAAAATCAAAATACTGTTTTAAAGCACCAATTTTATAGGCTTTTGGAAATTTTATTTCACCAATATCCGCATGCTCTTCTCCTAAGATAAGTTTAAATAGTGTTGATTTACCAGTACCATTTCGACCAACTAACCCTACTTTATCGCCTGAATTTAGTCTAAGATTTAGTTCACTATAAAGCTCACTTGTTGGATAACTTTTTGATATATTAATTAATTCGATCATGATTCTCTTTTTTGCAGTTTTATTAAGTTTGGGATTATATTATATGAAGTGTTATATGCTTATAAAGTAAAAACAAAAATTAGAGAAAACTCTAATATTTATTTGAGATAAATGATATCTAAACCTCTAACTCAAAAAATGTTTCACTTATTTTTTGATACTCTGCAACCGAGCAGGTTATTTTTATAGCATTATCATAGTCTTTAAATTGCTCACAAAATTGTTTTTTCAACTCTTTTAAATTTGCCGTTCTAAAAATGAAATAACCTAAAACATCGGTACCTCTTGAACCACTTTTTTCGATTCCAAAACTATCAAACTTCCAGTCTATTCCTTTGGAAAAAAAAGAAACCTCTTCTATTCTTTTATTTAATTCTTCACGTACATTATTATTG
>JAONGR010000118.1 GCA_028375605.1 Arcobacteraceae bacterium | reverse complement strand
TAAGTGGTGATATTACTTTATATGGTGAAAGTATTAATGCAAGTGGTACAAATGATGATTCAGGTTTTACAATGGGTTCAATCGGTGTAGGTTATGAAACAGATTCAATAAATGGATTTAAAGGTGCAGTAGCATTTAGAGCTAACCATAATTTTACAGAACAAGAAGATGAAAACTATAGTGATGGTTCAGATCCAGAAGCAGCATTAAGTATTGCTAATATTTCTTATTCTATGGACAATGCAACAATTACTGCAGGTAGACAAGAGATTGATTTAGAATGGATTGGTGATTTTCATGAAGCTGTAATTGGTGAATTTACTTTTGTTCCAGATACAACAATTACAATTGGTCATTCTACAAGATATATGGCTGTTGATGCAGATGCCGTATTAGAAAAAATGGCTGATATCGGTGATAGTGGAGTTACATTTATCGATGGTAAATATGAAGGTATTGAGAATACAGTTATTAATCCATACTTCATGGATGCTGGTGACATAGGTAATGCTTATGGATTAAAAGCAACTACAAATATTGCTGGTATTGATTTAACAGCTCACTATGCAGCTACAAATGAAGATGTTTCTGATACAGAAGATGGATCAATTGCACATTTAGAAATAGGAACATCAATTTCTGATATTTCAGTTGCTGTTGGATATATTACTACAGATAAAGATGGTGGTATTGGTTCATTAGATACAGTTGGTGATAATATTGATCCATTTGAAGAAGGTGGAGATGCATATGGTGTTGATGCTGATACATACTATATCAGTGCGGGTGTTGAATTAGCTTCTATTGAATTAGGTGCATTTTATGGTACTACAACTTCTGGAGAAGATAATGATAAAAATTCAGAAATCTTTTTTACTGCAGGAACAAGTATTTCTGAGAATTTAGGACTAGAATTACTATTATCTTCAACAGATGCTGAGGATAGTGATGATGATGCGGATAAAATTGCATTAACAGCGACATATTCATTCTAGATATAGAAGAACAAACAAAATAAAAAAGGAAATAAAATGATTAAGCAAACAAAAATGATGTTAACAGGATTAAGTTTAGCTGCAGTGATGGCTCTTACAGGTTGTAATGCTAATAATGCAAAACCAATGAATACAGAGGCTAATATGATTACTGCGTATGCTAATATTGCATATGCAAATTATAATGATGCATTAAAAGATGCAAAGTCTTTACAAATGGCAATAGATACATTTGTTAAAAATCCAAATAAAATGACAATGGCAGATGCAAAAGCAGCTTGGTTAATTTCAAGAGAATCATATGGTCAAACTGAAATTTTTAGACTTGCTAATGGACCTGTTGATGCAGAAGATGGTTGGGTTGCAGAAAAATATGGTGCTTTAGAAGGGCAACTTAATGCTTGGCCTTTAGATGAAAATATGATTGATTATACTGTAAATGCAAAGGGTATGAAAACTAAAGGAAATATTATTGACTCTAAAGGTTCTTTTAATCCTGGTGGAGAAGAAAGTGTTGCTGTAAATGTTTCAGAAATCACTGTAGATGCATTAACTTCTTTAAATGAAAATGGTGGAGATGCGAATGTTGCTACTGGTTACCATGCAATTGAATTTATATTATGGGGACAAGATCAAGATTATAGTAACTTTATGAAAGATTCTATTACTAAAGGTTCAATGACAGCAGGTCAAAGACCACTTAGTGATTTTACAACAAGTAAAAATGCAGATAGAAGAAAATCTTACTTAGAAGCTGCATCTAAAAAAATTGTTAATGATTTAACAGTAATTGCTAGCGCTTGGGAAAAAGGTGATAATACAAACTATAGAGCAGCTCTATTAGGTGACAATGTAGATTCAGCAAAAAACATTACTTTAGAAGATGCACAAAAAGATATTTTTGCAGGAATGGGTGTATTTATTAAATCTGAACTTGCAAATGAAAGAATTGCAGTTGCTGTTTTAACTCCAAGTGAAGAAGATGAACATAGTTGTTTCTCTGATAATACACATAGAGATATTACAACAAATTATCAAGGATTTAAAAATATCTTAATGGGAACATATAAAGATATGGATTATGGACAAGCTCCAATTGATGCATTAACTCCAGCAGCTAAAACTGAAATTATT
>JAONGR010000117.1 GCA_028375605.1 Arcobacteraceae bacterium | reverse complement strand
TCATAAAATATTAAGCCTTATTAATAATGGGTTTCAGAATATTTCTAATGAAGAACTAAATTCTATTAAAGCAAAATGGACTACACTCTTAAACGCTAACTATTTAAAAGATTATCGTTATAAAAACATATCATTAAGCAAAAAAAATAAAGAGTATTTGAAGGCTAAAAAAGAGATAAGAATGTGTGTGGACCCAAGCTGGCTCCCTTTTGAAGCGATAGAAAATGGAAAACATATAGGTATAATTAGTGATATTTATAAAGAATTACAGAAGAACTTAGCTACACCTTTTCGTTTAATTCAAACTCGGACTTGGACTGAATCTTTATTGTTTATTAAAGAGAAAAAGTGTGATATATTAGCAGCTGCAGTTTATACTTCAAAAAGGGATGAATATGTGAATTTTACACAGGCATATTTAGAATTTCCAGAAGTAATTATTACGAGAGGCGATGCAGATTTTATCGATGATTTTGAGTCAATTATTCATAAAAAAATAGGAATAGTTAAAAATTCAGCAATTGGTGAACTAATCAAAAATAAATTTCCAAAAATAAATTTGATTGATGTGCATAGTGTTTCTGATGGATTAATGAAAGTAAGTCAAGGTAAATTATATGGTTTTTTAAATGCTAGTGCATCGGCTAGTTATTATATATCAAAAGAAGGATTTACAAATTTAAAAATAGCTGCCAAAGCAGGTATTGATTATTCAGTAAGAGCAGCTGTACGAGATGATGATTTAGAACTACTAGAAATCCTAAATACTCTTATGCAGTATTTAGATAATAAAAAAATTGATGATATTTCAAATAAATATTTAAAAGTAAAAGTTCAAGAAATTGTGGATTATACGATAATTTATAAAACAATTGCTTTTTTTCTTTTAATAATATTGATTATTTTATACTGGAATAGAAAACTAAATGATGAAATTAGAGAAAAAGAAAAACTGCAAAAAGAATTAGCGAAATTATCACAAGTAATTGAGCAAAGTAGAGTGTCTGTAATAATTACAGATTTAAATGGAAAAATAGAATATATTAATCCTTATTGTATCGAACAAACAGGTTATTCAAAAGATGAATTATTAGGTAAAAATCCAAATATTTTGAAATCAGGTTATCAAAATGACCATTTTTATAAAGACTTATGGTCAACTGTTAAAAATGGTCATACTTGGCAAGGTGAATTTTCAAATAAACGTAAAGATGGTAGTGTTTTTTGGGAAAGTGCTATTATCGCACCTATTTTTGATGAGAATCAAAAAATTAAATCTTTTGCGTCGATTAAAGAGAATATAACTGATAAAGTAATAGCAAGAGATAAGTTAGAGTTAGCACAGGAAGAAGCTATAAAAGCGAATGGTGCAAAATCAGAATTTTTGGCAAAAATGAGCCATGAGATACGTACACCAATGAATGCTGTTTTAGGAATGTTGTATCTTTTAGAAAAAACACAAATATCTGCTATTCAAGATAATTATATAAAAAAAGCAAATCATGCGGCTAGTTCACTACTTGGTATAATCAATGATATTTTAGATTTTAGTAAAATTGAAGCAGGGAAATTAGATATAAATAATAGAGAGTTTGAATTTAATTCTATGATTATGGATGTTTTAAGTGTAATGAGTTTTAAATCCGAAGAAAAAAATCTAGAATTACTTGCATATTATGATAATACGATGCCAAGTTATATTATCAGTGATAAGCTAAGAGTAGGGCAAATATTGACAAATCTTATCTCTAATGCAGTAAAGTTTACGAATTCAGGTGAAGTGATTATTTCGACTAAACTGATAAAAGAAAAAAGAGATGATATTGAAATAATGTTTTGTGTAAAAGATAGTGGAATTGGAATCTCTCCATCATCTCAAAAAAAGTTATTTCAGGAATTTTCACAAGTGGATAGTTCTGCTACTAGAAATTTTGAAGGAACAGGACTAGGACTAGCTATATGTAAGAAATTGTCTGAATTATTAGGTGGAAAAATTTGGATAGAAGAATCAAAAGAGAATGTAGGTTCAACATTTTGTTTTACAGTACAATGTAAAAAAACAAATAGAATAGTTAGTAAAAAATATGATGATAAGCAAATAAGTAAACTGAAATGTTTAGTAGTAGATGATAATAGTAGTGCTGTAG
>JAONGR010000116.1 GCA_028375605.1 Arcobacteraceae bacterium | reverse complement strand
AAAGTTTTTAAAGATTCTACTGGGTTAAACACTAGTCCATTATATTGACTCTCATCAAAACTAGATAAGTCTTTATTATCAATTGTAACAAAAGGTATTCTTTTTATTTCGTCATAGGCATACTCCATTAAAGCTATATCACTGAAATATGGGTAATCCTCTAAGGGTTTAAAATTTTTCATAAAAATAGACATATGTTTTCCATATTCATTTAAACTAGAAGATTCAGATGGGTGCAATTTAATATATTCGTATGACATAGCTGAGAAAAACTCAACTCCAAGCATAGATTCACAAATGGGAAAAACAACTTTTAAAGTATTTATTAACTGTGCATTTATACTATCTTTGTATATTGCAATAGTATTTTCCTTAGTTGAATGAGTAGGTAAAATGTAGTCTAACGATTTGTCATCAGAAAAAACTGAATCTAAAAATGAGTTTTGAATATCACTAAGTTTCATTATGAAAATAACCTTTGTGCTTTTTTTGCTTCTTCTTCTAGTGTTGATAATGTTGGTACATTATTATCCCACTCTATTAATGTAGGAATATTACCAAAATGATTAAGTGCATAACGATATAAATCCCAAACTTCATCACATACTTTATCTCCATGATCATCAAAGAGATATGCCTCTTTATTTAAATGTCCTGATAAATGAAACTCTTTAACTATATTTTTGGGTAAATTATTTATAAACTCTTTAGCATCAAAATTATGATTGTATGAATTAACATATATATTATTTATATCAAGTAGTATTTTACAGCCTGATTTTTCAACAATTTTATTTATAAACTCCCATTCTGTCATTTCATCTACGCAATATCGTAAATATGAAGAAGGATTTTCTAGTACCAATTCAATACCTAAATAGTCTTGAACAAATTTAATATTATCTGATACAACATCGATTGTTTCATTTGTAAAAGGTAAAGGTAAAAGGTCATTAGTAAATTTATTGGAGTAATTACTCCATGAAAGATGGTCTGAAACCCACGAAGGTGAAACTGTTTCGATTAATTTTTTTAATTCTTGAAGATATGGTAATGATACCCCATCAGCGGAACCTATAGACATACCCACACCATGAAGTGTAAGAGGATAGTTTTTTCGTATAGAAAGTAAATATTCTAAGTTCGATTCATTACCAAACATAAAATTCTCACTAAGGATTTCAAACCAAGGTACATTAGGTTTTGAATCTAATATATCTTGATAATGATCTCCTTTTAGAGATATTCCTACATTTTCAATTAAATGTTTGTTGAACAATTTAGTCTACTTATTTTGCTTTTTTGAAAATTTGTCCACCAGAAATCTTTTCACAAGTTCCATTTGGAACATAGATCCAATCTTTTGATGACTTTTCAACACCTTGTCCAGCACAACCGTGAAGACTATTACCACAATCATTTTTACCCGCTTTAGAGATACCTGCACATTTTTCATAACCAGCTTTAGCTGCATATAATGGAGTTGTTAAAGCTGTTGCTGTGATTGCACCTAAGATTGCTGTTGAAATAACTTTTTTTGTGTTCATATTTTATCCTTTGTTTTTGTAAGGAAAGTATAGTTTTTTTTTGTGTACTGTTTGTTAAGTATCAAAATATGAATACAAAATATATTAGCTCACCAATTTAAGATCTTACGTTCTTCATCACTTCAAACCAATTTCTATTAAAATGCTTTTTAACGTATTTTCTACTGTGTGGCACAGTACAGCCTGAGCAATTTTGATGAATATAATCTTCTCCAATATATTGTGCACCATCTACTGACTTGATGTTACAAACAGAAAATAGTGTCTTTCCTTCTTGTTTTTCAAATCCATCCATTTTAAATCTAAAATTTGGACAGGCACACAAATAACAATTTAAATCTTCCATATCATGACATTTTTTATTGTCTTTATACAATGGACAAAAATCAGGTTCATTTTTTACCATGTTTTCAAATTTAAAATATTCTATTACTTCATCTGTAGTTTTATCTTCCAGTTTCTTCATCACATCTGCATGCAGGTTTCCCTGCTGTACAAACCATTCTTCGTATGTCATCATTTTTCTTCCTTGATTTTACTCATTATTAAAATGAATTTTAACTAAAAAGTATTAGGATTTCTTAATGAAAAGTTCTTAGTTTTAAATTC
>JAONGR010000115.1 GCA_028375605.1 Arcobacteraceae bacterium | reverse complement strand
GGTGTAGAGGATCTTTTATCAGAAGGATTAACTTCTGGTGTATTAGAATCTTTGGCTGTTGGTGTTTCTATTGCTAGAAAAGATTATTTAGCTGCAAATAGTACTAATGCTATGCTAGAACTTGGTGAATATATAGAAGAAACTACAGTTCATAAAAGCGATGATTTGATTCGTGAATTAGCAAAACCAAATGTAAAAGAGATTTGGATCGAGCAAGAAACTGATGGGAAAAAAGAGCTAGTTAAAATTGAAACTTCAACAGTTAAAATTGGTGATATTGTTGTTGTAGGAGCTGGTGATACCATTGCTATTGATGGTCATATCATTAGTGGAGAAGCAAGCGTAAATCAAGTTTCAATGACTGGTGAAAGTGAAGCTGTTAAAAAAGAACGTGGAGATAGAGTTATTTCTGGAACTGTTGTAGAAGAGGGTCGTATAAAAATATGGGCTGAACACGTAGGTGAAGATACTGCAACTGCTCGAATCAAAAACTATATAACTACAAGTTTAAGTGAAAAATCTTCTGTAGGACTTAAAGCTACTAAACTGGCGGATAAACTTGTACCGGTTACTTTAGGTTTAGCTGGACTTTCTTATGTGATAAGTAGAGATTTTGAAAATGTTGCTTCAGTATTACAAGCTGATTATTCGTGTGCTTTAAAATTAGCTACTCCTGTTGCTTTTAAAACATCTATAGCACAAGCAGGTAAAAATGGTATCATGATAAAAGGTGCAAAATCAATTGAAGCTTTAAATGATGCAGATACTTTTGTTTTTGATAAAACAGGAACACTTACACATGGAAAACTTGAAGTTGAAAATATCATCTCTTTTGATGAAGAGAATTGGAGCGAAGATGATATTTTAAATCTTACTGCATCAGCTGAAGAGCATTATTTTCATCCTGTTGCTGAAGCTATTGTAAATGCTGCAAAAAGTAAAGGTTTTGTACATATGCATCATGAAGAAGTAGAATTTATTGTAGCTCATGGTGTAAAAACTGTTGTAAAAGAAAAAGAGGTTGTTATAGGAAGTCGTCACTTTTTAGAAGATGATGAGCATATTGATTTCTCAAAACATGAAAAACAGATAGAAAAATGTTTACTTGAAGGTAGAACTATTTTATATGTTGGATATGATGGGAAACTTCTGGGTACTATTGGTATGAGAGATACTGTAAGAGAAAATGCAAAAGCGATGATATCTAAACTAAAAGCGATGGGTGCTAAAAAAACTATTATGCTTACAGGTGATATCGAAACAAAGGCGTTAAAACTTGCAGAAGATTTAGGTATAGACAAAGTATATGCAAACATGCATCCTGAAGATAAAGCTAATATCATTAAAGAACTGAAAAGTTCTGGTAGTAAAGTAGCTTTTATTGGAGATGGTATCAATGATGCACCAGCACTTATGAGTGCAGATGTTGGTATTAGTATGAGTTCTGGGGCAGATATAGCTAAGGCTACAGCAGATATTGGTCTTTTAAAAGATGATATTGAAGCTGTTTCTGAAGTAAAAGAATTATCTATGAAAACGATGAAACTAATCAATGGAAACTTTAATGCTACAGTTGGTATTAATTCTTGTATTTTACTTGGTGCTACTTTTGGATTGTTTAAACCAATTACAACTGCTATTTTACATAATGGTACAACTATAGGGCTTTTAGCGAACTCGATGAAAGGTATTCGTATTAATTCTTAAAATTTACTAGACTTTATTGTAAAAAATGATACCGATTATCACTTTTAGTTTATTTCAAGCTGAAATGTACTATTATTCCTTATCTTTATTAAGGAAGTGATAATGGGTAAAACTATTATAGACTGTGAAATAAACAGATCTTATCTCGTAAAAAAACTACATACTACTGGCTCGCTACGCCAAAGACTAATCTCTTTTGGAATTTTAAAGGGAACACAAATCAAATATCTAGCATCTACTAAAATGCATGCCACTTATGAAATACAAGTCGGAAAAATGATTATAGCTTTGCGACAAGAAGAAGCTATGAAAATAGAGGTTGTTGAAAATGAAGCAAATTAAAATAGCTTTAGTAGGACAACCCAATGTTGGAAAAAGTATGCTTACAAACTCTATGGGAGATACGACTTTACATGTTGGAAATTTCTCTGGTGTTACTGTAGAAAAAAAAGAGATA
>JAONGR010000114.1 GCA_028375605.1 Arcobacteraceae bacterium | reverse complement strand
AAGAGATCTTAATGTTCCTGCAATTATTATGTTCTTGATTTTTATTGCTGGTACTTTAGGTATTACATATTGGGCTGCATCAAAAACAAAATCTGCAAGTGACTTTTATACTGCAGGTGGAGGAATCACTGGATTTCAAAATGGTTTAGCTATTGCTGGAGATTATATGTCTGCTGCAGCATTCCTTGGTGTATCTGGTCTTATTTATTTAAAAGGTTATGATGGTGTTATTTATGCCGTATCATTTTTAGTTGGTTGGCCAATTATTTTATTTTTCATGGCTGAAAAATTAAGAAATCTAGGTAAATATACTTTTGCTGATATCGCTGCTTATAGATTAGGACAAAAAGAGATAAGAACTCTTGCTGCTTTTGGTTCATTATCAGTTGTTGTTTTATACCTTATTGCACAAATGGTTGGAGCTGGTAAACTTATCCAAGTACTATTTGGAATGGAGTATGAGTTTGCAGTTATGATGGTTGGTGTGATGATGATAATTTATGTTACTTTTGGTGGTATGTTGGCTACTACTTGGGTTCAAATCATTAAAGCTTGTTTATTACTAACAGGTGTTTCATTTATGGCAATTATGGTTTTATATCACTTTGATTTCTCATTTGAGTCATTAGCTGTTAAAGCAGTTGAAAATCATAAAGCAGCTGATGCAATTTTATCACCAGGTGGATTTATTTCTGATCCTATTTCTGCTATTTCTTTAGGTATGGCTCTTATGTTAGGTACGGCTGGTCTTCCACATGTACTTATGAGATTTTTTACGGTTAGTAATGCTAAAGAAGCTAGAAAATCTGTTGTTTATGCTACTGGTTTTGTTGGATTTTTCTGGATAATTATTACTATAGTTGGATTTGGTGCAATTGCATTCTTAAATTCTCCAGAAGGTGCGGAGTACTTTGTAGATGGTAAATTATTTGGTGGAAATAATATGGCTTCAATTCACTTATCACATATGTTAGGTGGAAATGCATTCTTAGGATTTATTTCAGCTGTTGCATTTGCTACTATTTTAGCAGTTGTATCAGGATTAACTCTTGCTGGAGCATCTGCAATTTCGCATGATATTTATGCAAATGTTATTAATACTAATTGTACTGAAGAACAAGAGATTAAGATTTCTAAAATCACTGTTGTTATTCTTGGTGTTATTGGTGTTATTTTAGGAATTTCATTTGAGCAACAAAATATTGCCTATATGGTTGGACTTGCATTTGGTATTGCTGCATCAGCAAACTTCCCAATTTTATTCTTATCAATCTATTGGTCAAAATTAACTACTAGAGGTGCATTTATTGGTGGATTTATTGGACTAATCACTGCTGTTACTTTAGTAATAGTTGGACCAATTGTATGGGTTTCTATTTTAGGAAATGAAGAAGCATTATTCCCTTATAAACATCCTGCATTATTTTCAGTAACTATTGCATTTGTTTCAATTTGGTTTTTCTCAACAACAGATAAATCAGAAAGAGGAAAAAAAGAAAGAGAAATGTTTAGAGCTCAAAATGTAAGAGCAAATACAGGTATAGGTTCAGCAGGAGCAGTTGATCACTAGAACAAAAAACTAAAGAGATTTTCTCTTTAGTTTTTTTATTAATATATCAAAAATCTATTTATTTATTAGTTCCCAAGCATTTTCTAAAGTATCCACTCTTTTAGCAAATACTAGATATAAAGCAATATTAAATTTTGCTAACTTTAAAATCTCATCAGATGGATTTTTTACAATTTCAAGAGCTTCTTCAATAGAAATATTTTCATATGTATTACTATATGTTATTCCAAAATCTGCTAATTTAAATGATGTATCTACAATCTCACCATCTATTTCTTGCCAGTACTTACCATCTTTAAATACTTCAGGACTACCTTCACTTGCTTTTACAACAAGTATCTCTTTGTAGTATTCTTTAAACATTGCAAGGTATTTTTCCACATATGGTTTGTGAAATGCAGTTGTTACACCATATTCACTAAGACCTGGATTTAACAATTTTTCAGCTGTATTAAAAACAGTTCGTAGCCCTAGTTCATGTCTCAATGGAGTTAAATCACTTAACTCTTTAAAATATTCTTCTCTGTCTAATAACTGAACATATTTAGGAAATGTAAAATGTTTTCCCATATCCTTTGCAGTGATACCATTTTTT
>JAONGR010000113.1 GCA_028375605.1 Arcobacteraceae bacterium | reverse complement strand
TAATTACTTTATAATAATAATTTCAATAAAATGTGATTATTAACGTGAGGATTAAGTATGGATAAAATTAATTTACAAAAAATTGCTGATGAATTAGAGTTTGATCTAGAAGATGTAGAGATGCTAATAGAGGTTTTTCTGGAAAGTGCACTAGAATCACTTTTGGCATTGGACGCAGCAATAAAAGAGAGAAATTTTGTAATTATATTTGAATCAGCACATGCTATAAAAGGAAGTTCTGCTAACCTAACTCTTATAGAAATATCCGATACTGCAAAGACCATAGAAACAGCAGCAAGAGAATCCAAGGAAATTGATTATGAAAGCTTATATAATAAACTCTTTACTTTGATCAATGGAATTCGATGAATATACAAAAGACACCACGTGTTTTAATAATCGATGATCAAAAAATAAATCGTTTAATGATAATGTTAACTTTAAAAAAGGTTAAAAAATATCATTTTATAGAAGCCGATAATGGTGAAGATGGAATCAATCTCGCCATTCAAAAATTACCACATATTATTTTAATTGATGCTATGATGCCAAAAATGAATGGTTTTGAGGCGATTAAGATTTTGAGAAACAATGTACTTACTCAAAATATTCCAATAATCATGATTAGTGCTTTAGATAATAAAAATCAAAATGTACAGGCTTTGCGTTCTGGGATAAGTGATTTTATTGCAAAGCCATTTGATAAAACAGAACTTATAACAAGAGTAAATTCCTTTCTACAACTTTATATGATGTATTTAAAAAATAAAAAAGAATTGAAAAATATTAATAAGAGATTAGAAGAAAAAGTAAACTTAAATGTACAGAGAAAAATAGAAGATATAAAAATGGCTTCTATTGGTAAAATGGCGAGCTCAATTACCCACGAGCTTAACACACCAATAACTTATATGAAATCGAATTTAGAGTTGATGGAACATGATCTACAAGATATTGTGGATAATGATAATTTAAAAAAAGATCTTTTAGAAACATATACTATCTTAAATACTGGATTGCAAAGATTACAAAATATTATTAATAGTACCAATACGATTTCAAGAAAAGGTAAAATAGGGTTTCATAATGAAAATCTTTATTCTTCGTTAATATTCTCAACTCAACTTATATATAATCGTTCAAAACACTTAATGCCTATATACATAAATGGTACTTTATTTGATTTAGATTTGGCCTCAGATTATGAGAATTATCCTTTTTCAATTATAAAAGAGAAAATAGAACAGGTCTGGATTATTATTTTAAATAATGCCTGTGATGAATTTGAAAGAAGTTCAAAAAAGTATGCTGAGCGTAAAATGATTATTGAAATAATCTTAGATGGTGATAAAATTAAAATTTTATTTAAAGATAATGCAAATGAAGGTATACCCGAAGATATACTTCCAAATATATTTGATCCATTTGTTAGCACTAAATTAGACAAAGGAACTGGAGTGGGATTGAATATAGCAAAAGAGATTATCGAAGAGCATTATGGGATAATCAAAGCATATAATGAAGAAGAATTTGCAATATTTGAGGTGGAACTTTAATGGATAAAATAACAATAAATAGCTCATATCATGATAAAGGTTGTCAACACGTACATTATAAAATTTTAATGGTTGATGATAGTCGAACATTTAATCAAAAAGTTACTGATGGATTAAGTGTTTTAGGGCATGAAATAACTCAAGCATATAGTTTGAGAGAAGCAGAAGAATATATTAATAATCAAGATTTTGATTTTATTTTACTTGATTTAATTCTGCCTGATGGTGAGGGTAACGAACTTATCGATGAGATGGATAAAAAAACACGTTCAAAGGTTGTTGTTTTAAGTGGAGATAACGATGATCAAAGAAGAAGTCATATTTTTGAATCAGGAATTTTAGATTATTTTTCAAAATCTAATCCAACTCATAAGATTATAGATGATATTAAAAAATTATTATGTACAGTTCAGATTAATTCAAAAATCAATATTTTACTTGTTGATGATTCCTCTTTTATGCGAAAGATGTTGACAAATATTTTAAGTCCAAAAAGATTTAATATTATTGAAGCAATTAATGGTGAAGATGGATTAGAAACATTAGAAGAATCGGAAGTACATTTGGTTATTTTAGATTATGAAATGCCAATTATGGATGGAATTCAGTT
>JAONGR010000112.1 GCA_028375605.1 Arcobacteraceae bacterium | reverse complement strand
TTATTTGCTAGTTTATGATTGTAGTTTTTCTGCCACAAGTTTATTTACTACTTGTGGATTTGCTTTTCCACCAGTACTTTTTAACACTTGTCCTACGAAGAAACCTAATAGTTTAGTATTTCCAGCTTTGAATTTTTCAACGTTGTCTGGATTTTTTGCGATAATATCATCAATAATTGGTGAAATAATTGCTGGATCAGATATCTGTACAAGACCTTTATCTTCAACAATTTTAGCTGGAGCATCTCCTGATTTGACCATCTCTTCAAATACTTGTTTTGCTATCTTACTTGAAATAGTTTTGTTATCAATCATTTTAACTAGTTGTGCTATTTGAACTGCTGTAAATTTTAGCTCGTTTGATTCTTTTTCTTTTAGTTCTTTAGCAACATCATTGGCTACAATATTAGCGATTGATACTGGACTACTGAATTCAGATAAAGCTTCTTCGTAAAAAGAAGAGAGTTGCTTATCACGAGCTAGAATATTTGCAACTTCATTATTTAATCCAAATTCACTTGTATATTTATCAAATAGTGCTTGTTGTGTTTCGTTCATAGCCTCTACTGTACCAACTACTTGTATTTTATTTTGCTGTTTTTTAGATTCTACTTTAGCTTTTGGTTTTTGTGTTGTTTTCTTAGCCCAAGAATCTTTTAGTCCAACTATCTTATTAAATACAGGTTTTTCATTTGTATAGTCAATAGGATCAGCATAAAAATATCCTTGTCGCTCGAACTGAAATCTCTCATCAGGTTTTTCTGTTATAACAGCCGGTTCGATTAACGCATTTTTGATAATTACTAAAGAGTTTGGATTTAAGTCTTCTATTCCTTCAGGTGTTTCATTAGAATATAATCTATCATATACTCTTACTTCTACAGTTTTAGCTTCTTTAGCACTTACCCATTGTATAGCACTTTTTACTTTGATACCACTTGTATCACTTCCACTTTTAGAATTAGCATGATATTCTACTTTAATTTCAGTGATATTTCCATTTTCATCTTTGATAATTTCTTTACATTCGATAATAAATCCATGTCTTAACCGTACAGGTTGATTGGGAGTTAATCTAAAGTAACCTTTGGGAGGATTTTCACAAAAATCATCTCTTTCTATATAAAGTTCATGTGAAAATGGAATTTTTCTATTTCCTTCTTTTGGTACATCGTGAGGATAATACGGAGCATCTATCTCTTGCTTACCTTCATAATTTACAATAGTTACTTTCAATGGATCAAGTACACATAAAACACGTGGTACTTTTGTATTTAAATCATCTTTGATACAAAATTCAAGTTGTGCAACATCTACCATTGAGTTTGCTTTTGCGATACCAATTTGGTCACAAAAATTTAAAATAGACTCTTTTGTATATCCTCTTCTTTTATAACCTTCAATTGTAGGCATACGAGGATCATCCCAACCACTCACTAAGTTACCATCCACAAGTTCTAAAAGTTTTCTTTTACTCATAACTGTATAGTTGATACCAAGTCGAGCGAATTCGTGTTGGAAAGGTCGTGGTAATTCTAAGTTTAAAGTATCTAATACCCAGTTATAAATGTCACGATTGTTTTCAAACTCCAATGTACAAATAGAGTGTGAAACACCTTCAATATAATCAGATAAACAATGTGCAAAATCATACATAGGGTAAATAGACCATTCATCACCAGATCTAAAATGATGTGCATGTCTAATTCTATATAAAAGTGGATCTCTCATTTTCATATTAGAAGCACTCATATCAATTTTAGCTCTTAATACATGCTCACCATCTTTAAAGTCGCCATTTTTCATTTGTTCAAAAAGTTCTAGATTTTCTTCGATACTACGATTTGCATATTGGCTTCGCTTTCCAGCTTCAGTAACAGTTCCCCGTAATTCCCTCATCTCTTCTTCATTTACACTATCTACATATGCTTTACCCATTTTGATTAGAGTAATTGCATAGTCATAGATTTTTGGAAAATAATCAGAAGTAAATTTTACATTTTCACCCCAGTCAAACCCTAGCCATTCTACAGCATCTTTTAATGCTTCTACATATTTAGTATCTTCTTTCGTTGGATTTGTATCATCCATTCGAAGATTACAATGACCATTAAAGTCTTTTGCAATACCAAAATTTATACAAATAGATTTGGCATGTCCAATATGTGGAAAGCCATTTGGTTCAGGAGGAAATCGAGTAATAATCTCTTTGTATTTGCTAGATTTTAAATCCTCATTTACTATAGTACGTAAAAAATCTT
>JAONGR010000111.1 GCA_028375605.1 Arcobacteraceae bacterium | reverse complement strand
ATTAAAACAAGGTATACGTAAAACAGATTATGTCGGTAGATTTGGAGGTGAAGAATTTATCATCATCTCACCTGAAACAAACCAAGAAAACATCTATAACCTCATAGAAAAAATTCGTTTTGATATAGAAAACTATCATTTTAAAAATATTGGAAAAGTAACTGTAAGTTTTGGAATAAGTATGCTAAAAGAAAAAGACACAGCTTCTTCACTTTTAAAAAAAGCAGATGAAGCACTATATAAAGCAAAAAACAGTGGAAGAAATAAAGTTTTAATCTACTCAGAAGATAAATAAAGAAGAGAAGTAGCTACTTTTATATCTCAACTTCACATTTGATACTATGCGTAGAACATTTATCATAAATATCATTTGTTTCTTTTTTAAAGTCACCATTTTTTTCAAACATTATCATAGGAGATAATATTTTCATTTGAGATTTTGAGCCAACTCTTGCATATACCATCACAAGACTTGCATCTTTTGTGGCATTGGGGTGTAAGAACTGAATCGCTTCAATATTTAGTTTTGTTTTGTTTATATTTTCTATGATTTTATCTAACTGTTTTGCATCATAACAAAAGAAAAACTTTCCACCAGATTTTAATATCTTAGAAGTTTTAAATATGAACTGTTCTAAAGGCATGCTATCATTGTATCGAGCTATTTTTAAAGATTCATTTTCACTTTTTATCACATCGCCATGGTAAAATGGTGGATTTGAAACTACATAGTCAAACTGTACATCAAATGTATAGTCTAATATACTTCCTTTATGAAGTCTGTTTTTTATCCCATTTACTTCGCTATTTTTTTGTGTTAAAAACTGAAAACTTTTTTGTATTTCACATTGGTTTAGGTTAAGTTTTTCATACTCTCTAGCTACAAGTAGCCCAAGTATTCCGCTACCACTTCCTATATCTAAAAGTTCACCTTTTATATTTTTAAACTTTTCTAGGTTTTTACAAATGAAGTTATATAAAAAATGGGTATCGCTATTGTAGCAATACCCATTTTGTGGCTGATATAAATTAAGAGTTTTAGACTTAGTGTAAGTCTGCATTTAATTTAACTTCTCTTGTTGATCTCATAGCTATAACTTGACCATTTACAGAGTTTTGTCTAAAGTGAACACCATTTACACCTTGGAAATCCATACCTCTCATAAGTACTTTAATCTCTTTTTCTGGATTCGCTTCTGCAATTGCAGAAACTGCTTTTTCAGATAAAGTGATTTTTGTTCCAGGAAGGATTGTAACACCAGCATCTAAGATACAAGAATCACCGATCGCTGTACCTGTACAAGAGTTAGCACCTAATAATGTATTTTCACCAATAGAAACGGGAACACCATCAGTACCTGATAATACTCCAAGGATAGAAGCACCACCACCAACATCACTACCAGCACCAACAACAGCAGAAGAAGAAATTCTACCCTCAACCATAACAGAACCTTCTGTTCCAGCATTAAAGTTAATGTAAGCAGCACCAGGCATAACTGTAGTTCCAGCAGCTAATTGAGCACCAAATCTTACTTTTGCAGTATCTAAGATACGAGTATTATCGGCAGGAATTACGTGTTGTAAAAATCTTGGAAATTTATCAACAGCATCAATATTAGGGTATTTTCCAGTTAATTTAAGTGTTAATTCATTTGCTCTTAACCAATCTAACTCAATAGGGTTATTACCTTCCCAAGCTACATTATGTAATAGTCCAAAAATACCATTTAAGTTAAGACTTCTTAATGGTGCTTTTCCAGTAGAAAGAGCGTTTAATTTTAAGTAAGCAGCTTCAACACTTAAAGCGTTAGCGTCTTCAAATACAAATACTACTTTAAAATCATCAGCAGATAAACCAAGCTCTCTTGGTAATGCAGAAAGATTTAAAATAAGTTGTACATTTTTATGAGCTTCGCCATTTGCTTCTTCGATGTATGGGTTAAAACTTTTGATACAGTTAGCAACAAAATCATCTGTAATATCTAAAACAACTTCAGATTTAGAAGTATCAACAGTTACACCAGCTTCTTTAAAAGCATCCATAAATACAGCAGCACTACCAAAGTTTTCATTCCAGTTAACTACGGGATATGTAGCTTGTAGTATTTTATCACTATTTAATTGACCTCTATCAACTCTAGCAATACCAAAACCGATTGGATTTTTGTACCAGCTTTGTGATTGTATATCTGCAACTTTTGCTTTAAATTCTTCTTGAGTTTCTAACATATTATTATTCCTATTATTTATTATATTTTTGCGATTATATCTAAAA
>JAONGR010000110.1 GCA_028375605.1 Arcobacteraceae bacterium | reverse complement strand
AGATTTATACAAAAATAATCAATATGATATGATTTTTATGGATGAAAACATGCCAAATATGAGTGGTATTGAAACTACACATAAAATACGAGAAATAGAAGAAGAAGAGAAGAAAAAATATACTCCAATAGTAGCCTTAACTGCAAATGCTTTAATAGGTGATGAAGATAGATTTAGAGATGCTGGGATGGATGAATATTTAACAAAACCATTAAATAGAGAAAAATTAGCTGAAATATTAGTGAATTATTTCGATAGAGAAAGTTTATTTGATATGGTTGAGCAAGTAAATGATAAACATGCTTTTGAAACGAGTTTTTTATCAAAAGTAGAACAACCTTTAAATCTTATTGAACAGGCTATTGTTGATGAAAATTGTTTAGCTATTATCAAGTTTATAAATATAGTTAAAATTCTTAGTATGAAATATAACTATCAAGATATTTTTGCACTGTGTTTAAATATAGAAACAAGTGCAAAAGATTCTGATATCCAAAGTTGTAGAAATTTTATGCTCGTACTTAATGGACAATTTAATGAATATTGATAATATTAAAATCCTTTATGTAGAAGATGATAAATCAATAATAGAATTTATAAAAATCATATTTAAGAAACTTAATATTTTAAATGTCACCTATGCTTTAAATGGCGAAGAAGGATTAACAGCATACCAGAAAGAACAGTATGATTTAGTCATTACAGATATGCATATGCCCATAATGGATGGATTTGGACTTATTGAAAATATAAGAGAAGTCAATCCTAAACAAGTTTTTATGATGATTACTGGCACTGAAAGTAAAGAGGACTTAATAAAAGCTATTCAATTACGTGTTAATTATTTTATTGATAAACCAATTCATCCTAAAAAATTCAGAGAAATTTTATTTGAATGTATTGAATTTTTAAATCAAAAAAAAGAATTACTTCTTTCAAATACATTACTTTCTCAATATAAAGAGGCGATAGATGAGAGTACAATACTTTCTAAAGCTGATAAACAAGGGCGTATAACTTATGTAAACGAACAGTTTTGTAAAATATCTCAATACTCTAAAGAAGAGCTTATTGGAAAACCACATAGTATTTTACGAAATTCTAATATGCCTTCTTCTGTATTTAAAGAACTATGGAAAACATTAGAAGAAAAAAAACAATGGAAAGGTGTTATTAAAAATAGAGCTAAAGATGGGTCCACATATATTGTTGATGCATTAATTATGCCTATTTTGGATGATGAAAATAATATTATAGAATATATTGGAATTCGTCATGATATAACGGAAAATGAACAATATAAAGAGTTATTAAAAAGTGAACTTGATATTACATCGAAGGGTTTAGACGAAAAAGTTCATCTTTTATCTGAATATGAAAGAGTAATTAATGAAAGCTCAACAGTATCAAGAACAGATATAAAAGGAAATATAACATATATTAATGACAGATTTTGCAAGTTAAATGGATATGAACAAGATGAAATATTAGGTAAAGCACATAGTATTTTAAGAAGTCCAGATACCCCAAAAAGTTTTTTTAAAGAATTATGGCAAACTATTCAAAATAAGGAAGTTTGGCAAGGAATATTTAAAAATATAACTAAAAATGGTGATATTACGTATATGGATACAACTATTGTACCGATTTTAGACATAAACAATGAAATCATTGAATATATGAGTATTAGACATGATGTAACACAACTGGTAAACTTACACCAAGAGATTGAAGATACACAAAAAGAAGTTGTTTTTACTATGGGTGCTATTGGTGAAAGTAGAAGTAAAGAAACAGGGAATCATGTTAAAAGAGTTGCTGAATATTCTTATTTACTTGCTATACTAGCTGGTGTAGATGAAAAAGAAGCGGAGCTTTTGAAGCTCGCAAGTCCTATGCATGATATAGGAAAAGTTGGTATACCTGATGCTATATTAAATAAACCAGGTAAGTTAACATTTGACGAGTTTGAAATAATGAAAACTCATGCCATTAAAGGATATGAAATGTTACAAGGCTCACAAAGAGATATATTAAAAATATCTTCAATTGTGGCTTATGAACATCATGAAAAATGGGATGGTTCAGGTTATCCAAACGCATTAAAAGGTGAAAATATTCATATTTTTGGTCGTATTACAGCTATCTGTGATGTATTTGATGCTTTGGGTAGTAATCGAGCTTATAAAAAAGCATGGAGTTTAAAAGATATACTCGACCTTTTTAGAAGAGAAAGAGCACTTCATTTTGATCCAACTTTAATAGACTTATTTTTTGATAAT
>JAONGR010000011.1 GCA_028375605.1 Arcobacteraceae bacterium | reverse complement strand
CATTTCATTTAAAGCCTCATCACTTAACATACTTTGTTAACCTCTTCTTTAATTGGACGCGAATTATAATAGATTTATTACTCATTGTCAAGGGTTTACTTTTAAATGTAGCTTAAATTTTAGAATTCTTTATTTGGATATCTTTTTATTGTGTTTTCTCTTATACAACTACTGTTTTTATCTCTATTTCTTCAAACTTTTTATCTATAAAATCTTTTAACTCTCTGAACTTTTTGTATTTTTTAGTTTTTAACATTCTATTTTCAGTTACATATTTATTATAAACTAAATAAATTTTCTTACATTGAAGTAGTTTATCTCTTTTATAGAGTTCAAGACTCACTGCAGCATTTATAAATCCTTTTAATACTAAGCAATAATCATCTTTTGATTTTCGAATAGGAAACCAAAGTTCTTCTAATGACTCATGTGCTTCATAATAAAATTTTTGGTTTATTAGTTGTTTAAATTTTTCGATTTCTTTCATTGTGGAAGTTTAGCTATTTTATAAATAAATAATATTAAAGAATATACCCAATGCAAAAATTTTAAACTAAATTTAAATTGTGTCTGTTAATATCTAAGGATGAATAAAAATACATACACACCAAAAAGTTTAGATAAAGAGGAAGGACTCAAATCGATAAAATTATCAGAAAATATATTTAATGAGATAATGTCTGATAATCTCAACCATATTGATTATATTTATCTCTCATCAAACCCTCATCTTAGTAAAGAACAAATTCAGCAGTTATTTTTACTAAAAATTGATAATGTAAATATAAATCTCCTAAGAAATTTAAATTGCCCGGAAGATGAAATAGAAAAATTTATTTTACTGAAGGATAAAATTTATAATATTGCAATAGCTCATAATCCAAATTTAAAACAAAAATATATCACTAAACTATTAAAGTTTAATGATAAGGATGTGACTATGAGTTTAGAATTTAGTGGTTATTTATAAGTTGTAGTCTTTCTATAGCTTCATTTAATTCTTCTTCTCTTTTGGAAAAACAAAATCTTGCCAAACTTAAATCTTTAAAGTCACTATAAAAGGCTCGAGCAGGTACAGTTGCTATTCCAGTTATTTCCAATAAATTTATGACTTTTTCTTTATCATCTTTACCTTCGATACTAGAAATATCAGCTAAAACATAATATGCACCTTTAATGTATTCTGCTTTTAGTCCAACATCATTTAGAGCTTTTATAAACTTATCTCTTTTTATTTGATGTTCTTCTGCAACATTGGTATAATAAGATTTAGGTAACTCTTTTAAGCCTTTTAATACTCCATACTGTAAAGGTGCAGGTGGGCAAACATAAACTAAATCATTTAAAGAAGAAGCACTAGCTATAACTTCTTTTGTACTTATCGCATATCCAAGTCTCCATCCAGTAACAGAAAATATTTTTGAAAAGCCGGAAATAACCACTGTTTTATCTTTTAGTCCATCAATACTAAGTGCTGAAGTGTATTCCAAATCATCATATATAAAATGTTCATACATCTCATCACTAAATAAAACTAAATTATTTTTATTTACTATTTCACTAATACTATTTAACTCATCTTTAGTATATACTTTTCCACTAGGATTTGAAGGATTACATATTAGAATAGCTTTTGTCTTATTTGTAACTTGTGAAGCTAAATAGTTAAAATCTATATTATATTCGGGAGGGATAGTTTTAATAAATTTGATTTTACAACCTATAGATTCTAATGTTGATACATGATAACCATAGTACGGTTCAAATAATATTACTTCATCACCTTCATTTAAAAGTGTCATTGCTGTAGTATAAAATGCTCCTGTAGCTCCCGCACTCACCATTACATTATCAATAGTGATACCTTGATCATAGAAAGAGTTTTGTTTATCTGCAATTGCTTGTCGTAAATTATGATTACCATATGATGATGTGTATATGTTTTTTCCATCATCCAATGCTTCTTTGGTACCATCTAGGACTACTTTAGGAACTTCAAGATCACATAAACCTTGTGCCATGTTCAGTCCATTTTTTTCATTACATAAAATAGACATTGCTCTTATTTCTGATTGTGCTATATTTTTTACTTTATTACTTAAATTCATAAAGCAATTGTATCTAGTCTAAAATAAAAAAAGGGTTGTGAAAACTCACAACCCTTTTTATTTATCAAATATTGAATAGTTTTATACTATTCAACTTCCGCATCAATTATGTCGTCATCTTCTTTTTTCTTCTTTGCATCAGCGGGATTAGCCCCAGCTTGTGCAGCGTCTCCACCCTCTTTCTTATACATTGCTTCTGCTAATTTATGAGAAACTTCTGTAAGTTTTTTAAGAGATTCATCAATTTGCTCTTTTGAAGCAGATTCATCTTTTAATAACTCTTCAAGTTCAGCTGCTGCATCAACAATTGCTTGCTCTTCTTCCTCAGAAACTACACCTTTATTTTCTTCTAAAGATTTTTTAGTTGAGTGAAGCATTGCTTCTGCTTGGTTTTTAGTTTCAATTAATTCTTTTTTCTTTTCATCAGCTTCTTTATTCGCTTCAGCTTCATTTACCATTTTTTCGATCTCATCATCAGAAAGTCCAGATGAACCAGAAATAGTAATTTTATTTTCTTTTCCAGTACCTTTGTCTTTAGCCGATACATTTAAAACACCATTTGCATCAATATCAAATGTTACTTCAATTTGAGGTACACCTCTTGGAGCTGCTGGAATATCAGAAAGTTCAAATTGTCCTAATGATTTATTATCTTTTGCAAATTCTCTTTCACCTTGTCCAACCATAATAGAAACTGCAGGTTGATTATCTTGAGCTGTTGAGAAAACTTGCGATTTTTTAACAGGAATTGTTGTCCCTTTTTCAATAAGTTTAGTCATAACTCCACCTAAAGTTTCAAGTCCAAGAGATAAAGGAGTAACATCTAGTAAAAGGACATCTTTAACATCACCTTTTAAAACTCCACCTTGAATAGCAGCACCAGCAGCAACTACTTCATCAGGATTAACAGAGTTATTTAACTCTTTTCCAAAATATTCTTTAACAACTTCTTGAGCTTTAGGAATTCTAGTAGATCCACCAACCATAATAATTTCATCAATTTCATCGTTATCTAATCCTGCATCATTCATTGCAGTTTTAATATGATCTAATGTTTCAGAAACTAAATCATCAGTCATTGACTCAAATTTTGCTTTTGTTAAAGATTTTACTAAGTGTTTTGGTCCTGTTGCATCTGCAGTGATAAACGGTAAGTTTATTTCTGTTTCAGCAGTTGCACTTAATTCTTTTTTAGCTTTTTCAGCTTCATCTTTAAGTCTTTGGTGAGCCATTTTATCATTTCTTAAATCGATACCAAACTCTGATTGGAAATCATCTGCTAACCAATCAATAATTCTATTATCAAAATCATCTCCACCTAAGAATGCATTACCATCTGTTGAAAGTACTTCAAATGTACCATCACCAATTTCAAGAACAGTAACATCAAATGTACCACCACCTAAATCATAAACGATAACTTTTTCTTCACCTTTTTTGTCTAAACCATATGCAAGTGCACCTGCTGTTGGCTCATTAATAATTCTTAAAACATTAAGCCCAGCAATAGTCCCAGCTTCTTGTGTTGCTTTTCTTTGTGCATCATTAAAGTATGCAGGAACTGTAATTACAGCATCAGTAACTGTTGAACCTAAATATGCTTCAGCATCTGTTTTAAGTTTCATTAAGATTTTTGCAGAAATTTCTTGTGGAGTATAAACTTTTCCATCAATTTCAACAGCTGCAGCTCCACTTTTATTAACTATTTTGTATCCAACTTTATCCATAGCATCTTTAGCATGCTCTTCATCCATCATAAGACCCATAATTCTTTTAATAGAATATATAGTTTTCTCTGGATTTGTAATCGCTTGTCTTTTTGCTGGATCTCCAACTAAAACATCACCTTTATCTGTAAATGCAACGATTGAAGGAGTTGTATTTTTACCCTCTTTATTTGATATAATTTTAGCTTCGCCACCTTCGTATACTGCTACACAAGAGTTTGTTGTTCCTAAATCTATTCCTATTACTTTACTCATTTTGTTTCCTTATTTTATAATTAAATTTTTATATATTAATAGTTTTATGACATCGCGGTCATAACTTATCTCTTACTAATTATTTAATTAGCAACACTAACCATTGCTTCTCGTAAAAGTCTATCCTTAAATTTATAACCTTTTTGCATAACCATAACAATTTGTCCTGATTCTACAGTATCACTATCAGCTTGCATAACTGCATTATGATAGTCTGGATTAAATTCATCATACTCAACTTCAGTAATATCATGCTTTTCAAATGCTTTATTAAATGCTTTTACAGTAAGCTCAATACCTTCTTTTAATTTTTCAACTATTTGCTCAGCTTCAAAATCACCATTTGCACTTAAAATTGCCATTTGCATAGCATCAATAGGAGCTAATAAATCTTTTGCAAATTTTTCACTTGAATAATCAATAGCATTATATTTTTCTTTTTCAAGTCTTTTTTTGATATTTTCAAAATCTGCATGAGTTCTTAAAAATTTATCTTCAGCTTCTTTTGCTTTTACTTCTGCTTCTGCAACCTTTGCTTCCATTTTAGTTTTAAATTCTTCGTCTAAAGATGCAAATTTTTCTTCGTCAGAAACTTCAATTTCTTCTTCCGTTACACTCGATGAGTCTGAAGATACTTGCGTATCTTCATTTATCATCTCCTCTTCAACCTCTACTGATTCAACATTTTCTTTATTTTCTTCTGTACTCATTTACACTATTCCTTTATAAAAATATTCATAGTCTTTTGATAATTCACCAACTACTAACATTTTAAATTTTTTATTATTTATTATTATTTCATGTACTATTCCAATATAACCATGTGGTAATATTTGGTTTAGACCTTCACTTCCATGAAAATATATATCAGGATCAATTCTATCCATAATATTTCCATTTAAAAATTTACTTATATCAATTTCATCTAAATCATAATCTACACAAAGGCGTAAAAACTCTTTTATATTTATAATCTCAAAATCTCTATTAAACAAATACTTTTCAAGCTCGACAAATAATTCAGTTGCACCTACTTGTTTTGCAATTTCAAGGACATTAAAAGCTTCTAAATTACACATATCGTTTAAAAACTTATCTAATGCACTGTTATATTTAATAGTTATTGAAAATGAACTAAATTCTAAAAGTAAATAAAGGTTTTCTATGTTTAAAACTCTATGTAAAACTTCTATTTGTTGTTCTTTTAAAAATACAGTCAATCCTATTTGTTTTGCATGTAAATTTAACTTATTATAATTAACAACGTCAAGTTTTATATTTAGTCTAGTTCCCCAGTACTCTTTTAATGCTTCAGTTGTAGGAGTTCTACCACTACTTGCATGTTCTTGAGCAAGATAGCCTTCATCACCCAACTTTTTAAAGTATCCTCTTATAGTTGCAGGTGAATAAGCTATATCATACATTGTTTTTAACTGTCCTGAACCAATAGGTTCAAGATGTTCAATATATGCTCTTATAATAGAATCTAATAAAAACTCTTTTTTATTAATCATGTTATACCATTTTTTCTTAATTTGGCACTATAAATCTTTGAGTGCTAATAAAATTATATCAAATGAGTCTTTAAATGTCAAGTATTATTTTTTAATTTGTTTATTTTTAGCAGATTTATTTAAGGAGTGCTAATATTTAAGTTAGTTTAGGGATATAAAAGTAGGAAATAAGCTGCTAAAGAGAGTTCTTTAGCAGCTTTTTATATAACTATTATCTGAAGTTTTCAAAAACTAATGGAGCTTTTAAATCTTCCAAAGTTTTCAAATGTTTCATAACTTTTTGTAAATCATCAAGATTCTTTCCACTTACACGGATTTCGTCACCTTGATTTACTGATGTTACTTTTAATTTTAATTCTTTAATCTCTTTTTGAATAATCTTAGCTTCATCAGCTTCTATTGTATCTACAATTTTATATGTAAATTTTCTATTATTGCCACTTGAGTCCTCACTTTTAAGTTCTTCAAGAGAATTAATAGAAACACCTCGTTTATTCATTTTTGAAATTAAGATGTCTTTCATTGCATCAATCTTATTATCACTCGCACTTATTAAAGTTACAGATTTTGATCCTTCACTTAAGTCAAAGTCTTTATCTATACCTTTAAAATCATAACGATTATCTACTTCTTTTTGAGCTTGAACCATCGCATTTTTCATCTCTTGCATATCTAACTTTGCTGAGATATCAAAACTATGTTCTTTTGACTTTGCCATAAAATATACCTAGTCTTTTCTTGAAGTTACTTCTAATAGGTGGTATCCAAATTGAGTCTTCACGGGACCATGAACCACACCTACTTCATCATTAAATACTACTGCATCAAATTCAGGAACCATTGCACCTTTTCCAAATGAACCTAAATCTCCACCTTCATTTCCTGATGGACATTGAGAGTAAGACTTTGCTGCATCGTCAAATGTTGTATCCCCATTCTCAATTTGTGTTTTTAAATCTTTACAAACTTGTTCGTCTTCTACTAATATATGTCTTGCTGTTGCTGTTGCCATTGTTTATCCTTTTTTTATTTATGATATTATACCAATTTTGCCATAATTTACTATTATAACCCTAATATTTTGTCTACCCGCTGCTGGTGAAGTTGTTTTTTAGATTCATCGTCATTAGTAACCTTTACATTTTTATTTGATAATTGTAATATTACCTCTTCAGTATACTTTTCTTCTAATATTTTTAGCTGTGATAATTGGTTTCTGATATAACTTAAACCTTTTCTTTTAGGAACTATATATGGGGTAATAATTATTACAAGGTTAATTTTATCTTTTATCGTATATTTATTTTTAAATAAGTTACCTAATAATGGTATTTCTCTTAAAAAAGGGATACTTTCATCTACTATCTCTTTTTGTGCACGTATATATCCACCAAGAATAATACTTTCTCCGTTATTTACTATTGCACTTGTTATTAATTCCTTTTTTGATGTATTTGGATTACTATTTGTTGAGGAAATATGTTCTACATCTTCTAATTTTGTATGAATTTTTAATAATACCTTGGATTTATTTGATATTCTAGGTTTTACACTTAACGTTAGCCCAATATCCTCTCTCTCATAAGTATCAGTTGGTATACCACTTGAGGATGTTGTCGTTCCTGTTTTTATACTAATAGTTTGTCCAACGTAAATAGAACTTTCCTTGTTATCTATACATAATAAAGATGGCTCACTTATAATATCTACCGCCCCATTTTTATTTAAAAGATTTAATGACATTCCTAAGGAAAGTGCTTCTTTCATACTAGATAGGTTAATTCCTAAATAAGATAATGAACTTAAATCAACTATTAAACCATTATTTAGAGAAGAAGAAAATGTTGATAAAACTGAACCCGTAGAATTAAAACCTTGCAAGCCATATTTTATACCTACATTTCTTGTCAATGTTTCACTTATCTCTATAATTTTTGCTTGTACATATATTTGCTCTTTATCTACATCTAAAATATCTATTAAATCTCTAAAGTATTTTAGTTCACTTTTTATTCCCATTAGTATAATTGAGTTGGATTCTTCATCAATTGAAATAGATGGTTTACTAAATTCATTTACATATTTACGTTGACCAACAATATCACTAATTATTTTAAATACATTTATAGCTTCTACATTTTTAAGATGAAAGATTTCTATTTTATTTGGAGAGATTCTCTTTTTCTTTACTTTATTTTTAATATCTGATATTTTAATTACTTGTAAAATATTTCCTTTTTCAATCAATTTATAACCTTTTGATTCCAATACATATCTCAAAATTTCTAAAAGATCTTCTTTATAAACTTTTTTATGACTAATAAAGTCTACATCACCAATAATTTTATAAGGTAATAAAATATTTTTCTTTAAAATTTTTGACGTAATTTGGATAAAACTTGTGATAGTTAGGTTTTCAAAGTTTATGGGAACTTTCTCTTTTCCCAACAATTCAATATTTATCACACAACTTAACAGTACAATGAAAACTATTTTATTTATATACATTTTGTAATTATCCCCTTATGAAGTTTAAAAAGTAAATTTTAAAATTATATTTTACTATATAAATGTCACAAAGAGAGTCACTGTTTTATGATTTGAAATTTTTATTGCATTAAAGAAAAGTTTTAAATATAATAAAGTGAAGATTTAGAATATTATTCTTCACTAGTTACTAAGGCTAAATTATCAAAAGAGTATTTTTGTAAAATATCAAGTACTTTAACTACTCTACTATATTTTACATCTTTATCTATTCTAACTATTACAGGCTTATCCCTGTTTGGATAGTTTGATAATTCAAAATCAAATTTAGAAAAACTTATCTCTTCTCCTAAATATGCTAAGCTGTTTGTTGAAAGTTCTATACTTATTTGTTTGAGTTCAATTTCTAGCTCTTTTGCACTTGAATTTGGAAGTTGTAAGTTTAAAGCTAATTCTTCTTTTTTAAAAACAGAACTTACAATAAAAAAGATGAGTAAAATAAATACTATATCTATAAGAGGTGTGATATCTGGTGTTAATGATTCTCTATGTTTTCTCATTTTATTTTGTCTAAAACTACTTTCTCTAATTTGATTTCGAGTTTATCTAAAGCAGCTATAAAATAATTGTAACCTATGTAATGTGGAATAGCTACAACTAAACCAGCTACTGTTGTAATAAGAGCAATACTAATTCCACTAGAAAAAACAGTAGGATCACCAAGTCCTAAATGACTAATACTATCAAAAGAATTTAGTATTCCAATAACAGTACCTAAAAGTCCAATAAGAGGGGAAAGTGAGGCAATTATTTTTATTGTATTCAGTCCAGATTCAATATTACTTACTTTTAAAGCAATCGTTGATTGTATTTGAGCGATTTGGTGATTTGTTTTATTTTTTAATTCATCTACTATCTCATTGGAAACTTTATCTATATTTCGATTTGCTAAATAAAATACAAAACTTTTCCATAACATAATAGTAAAACCTATAATATTCATTACTATAAGTATATTTACTATTATCCCTCCACGCTCAATGTAAACTAATAAATCCATACTATTTATTTATATTCTCCATAAATTCTTGAGGATTCTTATATCCAATAATTCTTTTATTTAATTCCTCTTTCCCATCTTTATAGAAAATAAGCGCTGGTGGTCCAAAAAGATTGAACTTCTTCATTAAAGCTTTATCATCTTGAGTATTTTTTGTTACATCTACTTTAACTAATTGATACTTAGATAACTCTTCTTTAACAGCTGCATCTTTAAAAGTAATATTATCTAACTCTTTACAACTCACACACCATGTAGCCCAAAAGTCCACCATAATTGGTTTAGATGATTTTTTCACAACATCGTCAAGCTCTCTTAAATTTGTAACATATAACCAATCAAGTTTTTCTTTTTTAACTGCAGTGGCACCACCTTTGAAGTTTTCCAAAGGATCTAAAACATTTGTAGAACCACTCACTGCACCAGTAAATATAATCACACCATAAATAAAAATTACAGTTGTAATTAATTTTACAATAATATTTTCAAAAACTTTTAAATAAATCGCGGCTCCTAATAAAAGGAAAGAACTTAAAAACATAAATACAATTGACGGGATAATTCTTTCTAACATCCATAAAGCAATAGCTAACATCACTATTCCAAATACTTTTGTCACAGTTTCCATCCAACCACCTGGTTTTGGCATATATTTTCCTGCACCTACTCCAATAGCTAATAAAGGAAGACCCATACCTAAACTCATCACAAATAATGCTGCTCCACCTAGAAATGCATCACCTGTTTGCCCGATATATACTAATGCACCGGCTAGCGGTGGTGCAACACAAGGTCCAACAATAAGAGCAGAGAAAAATCCCATTACTGCTACACCAGCTACTCCACCACTTTTACTACTTTCATCACTTGTTTTATTTAATTTTGTTTGCCAGCTTTGTGGTAAACCAATTTCAAAGTAACCAAACATTGAAAATGCTAAAAGTACAAAAATACCTGCAAATATCATAATCACTATTGGATCTTGCAACATAGCTTGTAAATTTGCACCAAATAATCCTGCTAAAACTCCTGCAACTGTATATGCCACACTCATTGCTAACACATACACTACGGATAAAAATAATCCTTTAGATACAGACATCTTTCCGCCATCTTTATTTGACTGTTGTACTATAATACTTGATAAAATAGGAATCATAGGAAAAATACAAGGTGTAAAAGATAACAATAATCCAAAACCAAAAAATGTTGCAAGCACAAGTAAAAGACTTCCATCTTTTAACGTTTGAGTTATTGTATCTGTTTCATTTTCTGGCTTTACAATAGTTTCTGATTTTACAATATTTTCTAAATCTAATAATTTTGTTTTATTAGGAGTTATTATTTTTGTATTTTCAAAATTATCTGACTTTGTAGATAAAGACATAGGAGAGTAACAAAGTCCCTTTTTTGAACAACCTTGGTAATTAAATTGTAACTCATATGGTTCTTCTCCAACTTTTTCTTTTATAAGACTATGTGGTACTTCTATTTTCATACCGTTAAAATGTACTATAAAATCATCATAATTTACAGGTGTAGGAAATTTTAATTCTTTTGTAATATCAATTTTCTGAGGAAGGATAACAACACTTAAAAACTCATCATAAAGATAAATTGTTTTATCTAATTTTACATTTATCTCATAAGCACTTTCTTTTTTATCTATAGATACTTTAAAAGCTTCAGATGGTGTTAAAAAATCATCATTACTTGCAAACATTGCTGTTACAAATAACAATACGACTAAAATACTTTTCATATATTATCTCCAATTGTAATTTATAAAATAATAGCTAAGTTTCGTTAAGACAATGTTAATAGAATAAGTCAAGTTAAAAGAGATTTAAGATTTTGAAAGAAGTTAGATATCTCATCAAGAGAAAAACTTAGTATAAAAATATTTACACTAAGTTAAAATTACATATTATTTTGCTTTTTGTAAAGCAGCAATTACAGCATCGATATTTTCTGTTGGAATATGTACTTTCCATTCTGGTTCTTTACCAGTTAAAGAGATACCGATACTTGTAACATCACCACTTCCTGCTCCATAAGGTTCTGTAACATTTGAGATACTAATAATACCTTTTTTTGTGTTTGCTAATGTGATTCTTTCTATTTCTGTAATACTTGACATTTTATATCCTTCATTTTGTTATATATTTTTATCTTACAATGAAAATTATTAAATATCATTAAAACAGAATATTTAATCTAATAATCTCATGATATCATTGTAAACACCCAAAGACATCAATCCTAATAATATTGCCCAACCACTAACAGTCAATACCACCAATACTTTATCACTGGGTTTTCGTTTTGTTATCATCTCATATAAATTAAACATAATATGACCACCATCAAGTGCAGGAATAGGCAATAAGTTTAACACACCAAGATTCACAGAAATTAAAGCCATAATAGTTAAAAGAGCTACAAAACTTGATTGACTTGCATCAGAAATAACTGTACCGATACTAATAACGCCACCTATTTCACTACTCGGAATAATTCCTTGAATAAGTTTCTGTACTCCCAAAAATATCATCTTACTTGATTCTATTGTTTTATCATATGCAAATGATATAGATTCTAAAGGAGAATAAAATATAGTTACTACTTTAGGAGCTGGTGCTATTCCTATCATTCTTTTTTTAATCTTCTCTTTAAACATATTTTGAGAATCACTCATTTTGGGCCGAATGATAAATGTTTGTATTTTTCCATCGCGCTTTACATAGAATTTTAAAGCATCATTAGAGCCTTTAATAACACCACTTAAATCATCCCAAGTTTTTATATCTATATCATTGATTTTTAAAATTTCATCATTTGCTTTTAATCCAGATTTAGCTGCTGGAGAATTTTCTATTACTTTACCTATTGTAGGAGTAAGATGATTGTTTCCCAATAACCCAATCATTATGTAAAGAACAAAAGCCAATAAAAAATTAGCAAAAGGACCCGCTAATAATATTAAAATTCTTTCAAAAGGCGTTTTTACATTATAACTATCGCTATCATTATTAGCTAAGGCAGGATTGAGATCCTCCTGTCCTTTCATTTTTACATATCCACCTAAAGGTATCAAAGAAAAAGACCATTCCGTTCCTTTCCAATGTTTAGAGATAAGTTTTTTCCCGAATCCAATAGAAAAAACATGTACTTTAACACCTAAAAGGCGTGCAACTGTAAAATGACCCAGTTCATGTATGAATACTAAGATTGATAGTACAATTAGAAAATTTATAAAACCCAAGTTCTTTCCTTATTTTAAATAATCTCGTATATACTCGTATCCTGAGTAAAGCGTAAGAAAAACTGCAAACCATAAAAGTTCACTTGCAAATGGCCAATTCATAATTAAAAAACCTATAGCTATCATCTGAACTACAGTTTTTACTTTACCTGCCATCGTTGAAGCAACAGATTTACCCTCAGACACAGCTACTACTCTAAGTCCTGTTATAAAAAATTCTCTTGATAAAATCAAAAAAATAGCAAAAGCACTCGCTCTATCCATCGCCAAGAGTCCAATAAATCCAGCAAGTACAAGCATTTTATCTGCTAAAGGGTCTAAAATACTTCCTAGTTTTGTCATCTGATTCCAGCTTCTAGCTATATATCCATCAAAAAAATCTGTTACAGATGCAATCACAAAAATCAATCCTGCAAAATAGTCAAACCAGCTTGGATGCCATCCATCAAATATTGGATTTGTTTGATCTACCATAAACCATAACATCAAAGGAGCTAATAATATTCTAAAAGCGGCTAAGATATTTGGTAAATTAAGGTTTTTTTCTTTTACTTGTATGTTATTAATATCTGGCATTATTTTTTGAAAGTTGTTCCACCATCAACTAAAAGTGTACTCCCTGTAATCCAAGATGCTTCATCAGAACATAAAAAGTAACACGCTGAGGCTAAATCTTCAGGTTGACCCATTCTTCCTAATGGAGAAAGTTCAGCAGTTTTTGCAGCAACCTCTTCATAGTTTGTAAATGCCTTTAACGCATCAGTATCAATAGGACCACCTGAAACTGCATTTACTCTAATTCCCATAGAACCAAGCTCAGTTGCTGCGTATCTAACCATTGCTTCAACGGCAGCTTTATTTGTACCATGTCCAGCATAGTTTTCTATATAAACAAGATTTCCAGTAGAACTTAAACTAACCATTGCTCCACCACCATTTGCTTGCATTCTTTTTGCAGCTTGTTGAGAACAACAAACAAAAGCATCAACTGTAGCTGTATAAATGTTGTTAAGTCCTCTTGGTTTTAGTTTCATATATTTACCATATCCTCCAACAACAGCACGCCCATAAATCATAGCATTTGAAATAAAATAATCAATAGTATCAAAATCTTTATCTATCTCTAAAAACAATGCTTTTGCAGTTTCAGGTTCTAAAATATTATAAGGGTAATATCTAGCTTTGATACCAAATTGTGCTTCTAAATCAGCTGCAATCTCTTTTGCAATCTCTTCATTAGAATTATATGTAAATGCAATATTGATACCCTCTTTTGCAAATCTATATGCACATGCTTTCCCTATACCTTTAGTTGCTCCTGTTATTACAAGTGTTTTATTTGACATTGTTCATCCTATTTATTAGTTTATCTTGATTTTTTCGTATCATACCCAAAATCTGTTTTTAGTTTGCTAAACTGTTTTTTATTCATTAATTTTTGATATTTTTAATGAATGTAGAAAACTTTATTTTATCATTTTTGTTTAGATGATTGTAGTAAATATAATAATTTGCTAACACTTTTTTTCCATACTTTTTTGTTTCATCATATGGCAAAAGCTCCATACTCAAATATGGTTCGTATTTTCCTTTTTTAAATAGATTTGTTTTCAGAAGTCTTGTGGTAAAACCGATACCACCATTGTATGCATACGCAATAAAAAGGGGATGAGATAAGTTCTTTTCTAAATAATTTAGATGATGATTTGCATAACGTAAATTTGTTTTTGGATCAAACTGATCAAATATATTGTAAGGTTCTTTGAGTTGTTTTGCTATTGCTTTACTTAAAAATGGCATGATTTGCATCGTACCCATTGCATAGGCACTAGAAATAGAAGTAGGTATAAATCTACTTTCTTGTCTTGCTATTGCATATATCAATGCTTTTCTATTTTCGCTTAGCTCTTTCATATATGTTTCATAGGGTGTCATAAAGTAAGATTTTTTATATCTCGCATATCTTTCTTTTACAAAAGCTAAGTGTCCTAAGGTTTCATTTGTAGTGAAGATACTTTCATATTTATTTAACTTTTTGTCATCCATTTTTTTACTATTGTCTAAAACTTCAAGCCATGAAAAAGGATTTGTAACATCATATTTACTTACTTCGTCAGTTTTTTGTTTTATATCAAAAACGATATTTCTTACAGATGATTTTAAAATATCTTTTGCATATAAAGAATAAATATTTATATCCCAGCTATTTGATAGAGTTTCTAAATATTTTTTATTATTTGTAAGTTTATATTGCCAAAATAAGATATTGTCTTTTTGCATTTGATAATATGCCTTTGAAAAAGCATCTTCTAAATGAACGAGTGCTAAGTCTATTTTGTTATATCGTATCGCATTTATAGCCAAATGAAATACAGATTGAAAATCTAAACCTTCGGGACTAAGTTTTAGAAGTGAAATTTGTGCTTTTCTCATATCTAAATTTGTAACGATAAGTTTGATTGTTTGTTTAAACTTTTTATCACCTTTCAGTTTAGAAAAAAGCCCACTTGAAAAATAATGATTAAAATTTTCTTCTCTATATTTTCCACCACATTGATTAAAAATACTAAAGAAAATCTCTTTATCACTCAAAGCTAAGGTCTCAAATCTCTTTTTCGAATTTAATATTTCAAGTTTTTTACTAAAATTTGGATATTCTTTTTTTGATTTATTAATGATCTTAGTTAACTCTTCAGAAGACACTTTTGTTGCATCGTATGTACTTAATCCTGCTTCTATACAATAATCTTCTTTGTTTAATAAATCTTTTGTTTTACCTTGCATACACTGTTTATATTCTTGCAGATTTATATCTTTTGATTTTTTAATATATTCGTATAAAATTTTACTATTCAATCGTCTGATTTGTGAAATTGCTTTATTTGATTCTTTAGGTGTTATATTTTTCGTTAGGTACTGCCAAATATAAAAATCTTTTGCATAACTAGTAGGTTTATTTTCAAGCCATTGCATTGTAATTTTATCATTTGTAAATGCAAAGAGTGTAGTTGTTAAAAGAGTTATTGTTAATAATAGTTTTTTCATAATTTTCCATATTTTTTTGAATTCTAGCATGAAAATCTTTAATAATATTGATATAAAAGACTTAATTTATATATTGAGAGCTTACCAAATAAGCATGGCAACAACAGTTGTCATGCAAATGGCAATAACATTAAACAAAATTCCATAACTAGCCATATCTTTTATCGTGAGTATTTTACTACTCATTGCTATTGCGTTTGGAGGAGTTGCTATTGGCAACATAAATGCATAACTAGCACAAATAGTAGCTACCATTAAAAGTAAATTTACATCTATATTTGCACTCGCCCCAAGAGAAAAGATAATAGGTAAAGCTATAGAAATAAGAGCAGTATTACTAGTAACTTCTGTTGTAAAAGTAATAAGAGCTGCTACAATTAATATCAAAATCAAAGGGCTTAATTGCGTCAAATTTAAAAGTAGTTGAGATATGTCAAAAGCCAATCCTGTACTACTAAATGCTTTTGCAATAGAAAAACCAGCCCCAAATAAAAACATAATCTCATAAGGAACTTTTCTCGTTTCATCCCAGTCAATAAAACCAAATTTAGGAATAAACATAAATAATCCATACCCAAGTAATATTATCGCTTCATTTAGTTTCAAAAAAGAGTTCACAAAAAGTACGACAACTAAAGTACCTAAAATATATAAAAGCCTTTTTTGTTCACTATTTAACTTTTTATCACCTTGAATTTCATTTGAAATTGAAAATGTTTTTGTACCTAGAGAAAGAACATACGGAACTATTACTAACATAATAATAGCTAGTGGTATTGTTTTAAACATCCAACTCATAAAAGTAAGCATCTCTAGATTATTTTCTTCTAAAAAGCCCATCAAAATAAGATTTGGGGGAGTTCCTATTGGAGTAATGATTCCACCAATACTTGCTCCGTATGCAACAGCTAAAACAAGTCGTATTTTTAGTTTTGGAATATCAGTTAAAAATAAAGCTATAGGCATAAGTAAAAGTGCCGTTGTGGTATTTGATAATAATGAACTTAAAAATGCGGAAGTAATAGATAGAGAAAAGATTATTCCCCTTGCGGTTGATGGAAAAATACCTAAAAGTTTATGAGCGATAACTTTATGTAAACCAATTTTTTCAACAGCAATTGCCATTAAAAAACCACCTAAAAAAAGAAATATGATAGACTTTGAATAGTTTGCAGTGGTATCATTTAAAGGCAAGATATCAAAAGTGGGAAATAATATAATAGGTAACAATGAAACCACCCCTAAAGGTAAAGATTCATTTGTCCACATAGCAACCAAAAAAACAACACTACTTATAAGACGAGTTTGAATTTCTGTAAAAACTAATCCGGCTAGGAGATAGGCAATTCCAGATAAACACAATGAAATTATTATGCTTTTATATGATTTATCCATAAAGTAGTATCCCTTTGATATTTTATATCAATAATTATACTATTTTAAGATGTATTGTTTGATTACAGTAAAGTTTTGATTTATTGTTATTTCAAATAAGGCAATAATTTCTCGACACAAAGTCCCATAGCTGTAGACTCATAACCATCTACACTTTTTATATATGGTTTACTAAAACCTTCCACCATAATAGCTCCCGCTTTCCCCATACACTCACCACTGTTAATATATTCTGTTAGATGAATGTCATTAAATTTTTCAAAAGTGTAAGTTGTTCTTGAGATATCTTTTATGTAAGTATCTTTTGATTTAAAAATCATACAAGTGATAATTGTCACTTCATTTCCACTTTGAAGTTCCAGCATTCGTCTAGCGTCATCTTTATCTTTTGCTTTTCGTAAAAGTTGACCATCTGAAGTTACAACTGTATCCGCTACAAGTAATGGCATATCATCACAACCATATTTAGCATAGAGTTCGTCAAATTTTCCTGTTGTTGCTATATCTACGAATTGGGTTGGATTTTTTGTAGTGATTTGTTCTTCATCAAAGTCTCCACCTTGTTGAATAAAGTCTAATCCTTTTGATGAAAGGATTAGAGCTCTTGTTTTAGAATTGGAACCTAATCTAATCAAGAGTTTTTAACTTATTTTTGAGTTGCAGTAATAGCAACTAAATTTGCAATATCTTCTACAGAACAACCTCTAGATAAATCATTTACAGGTTTATTTAATCCTTGTACAATTGGTCCATGAGCAGCTGCTCCAGCAAATCTTTGAACAAGTTTGTATCCAATATTTCCAGACTGTAAGTCAGGGAATACAAGTACGTTAGCTTTACCAGCTACTTTTGAACCTGGTGCTTTTTTAGCTCCAATTGCATCTACGATAGCAGCATCAGCTTGAAGTTCTCCATCAAAAGAAAAGTCAACTCCTCTTTCTTCCAAAATATCACAAGCATATTGTACCTTATCTACTAATGGATGTTTTGCAGATCCTTTTGTAGAAAAAGATAACATTGCAACTCTTGGCTCTAAACCAACAACAGAAGCAGCAGTAGCAGCAGTAGCACTAGCGATATCTGCTAATTGCTCAGCATTTGGCTCTGGATTTACAGCACAATCTGCAAATAAAATTAAACCATTATCACCAAAATCTCCATCTTTTGTTTCCATTACAAATGTAGAAGAAACAGTATTGATCCCTGGTGCAGTTTTAATAACTTGAATAGCAGCTCTTAAAACATCTGCTGTTGGTGAATTTGAACCAGCAACTAAACCATCAGCATCACCGAGTCTAACCATCATACACCCAAAAAATCTAGGCTCTGTTGTCATAATTTCTGTAGCTTCTTCTTTAGTTAAACCTTTTTTCTTTCTAAGTTCTACTAACTCATTTACATATGCTTCTAAGCTATCAGAAAATTTAGGATTAATAATTGTTGCACCTTCTATATTTGCACCACATTTTTCGGCATCTGCTTTGATTGTATCTTCATCACCAATTAAAATAACATTTGCTGTCTTTTCTTCTAAAACTTGCTGTGTTGCAAGAAGAACTCTGTCATCCTCTGATTCTGGAAGAACTATTGTTCTTAAGTCTAGTTTTGCTTTCTCTTTGATATTTTCAATTAACCCCATGTTAATCCTTCCTTATGTTTATTTATTTTCTGAAGTTGTATTATCTTTGGCTACTGATATCTCTTTTTGATATCTGTACACCATAAAATCATACATTTTTGTATTTTGGTTTTTACTAAAAAACATTATCATTTCTATAATTCGCCATGTTACCTTATAGAAAGCAACAAACGGTATAAAATAACTAACTAAAGTTTCATATCCTCTATTTGGATAATATTTATCAATTTCAAGTTTTAATTCTGCTAAAACTTGATGTTCTTTAGTCATTGTCGTTACATCTGTAGACTTCAACACGCTTAAAGCAATCGTTAAATTGACTAAAAACATCATGATGTTTAAACCCCAACCATACATAAATATCTGACCATAATCCATACATTCTCCGTTTTAATTTGAACATTCAGTATATCTAATTATAATAATTTTTGATATAATACAAAAAAATCAAGAAGGCAATATACCATGAATGGGAAAAATCGTATCAATATAAAACCAGGGTTAAAAGTAAACATAGTTTTAAAACAAGACCAAAGAAGTGGTAAATTAACAGAAGGAATTGTAAAAAATTTACTTACAAATTCCCCTACTCATCCACATGGTATCAAGGTACGACTTACTTCAGGTGAAGTTGGACGAGTTCAAGAGATACTATAATTTTTACATGCTATTTAATGGATTTAAAAAAGAAGGGATTGAGTTCTTAAAAAAACTTGAAATGAATAATTCTAAAATATGGTTTGAAAATCATCGTCATATTTGGGAAGAAACAATACTTTCTCCAAACAAAGCTTTTATCGAAGATATGGGCGATACCTTACAAATACTTGTGCCTACTATCAAGGCACAGCCAAAAGTCTCTGGCTCTTTATTTAAGATATATAGAGATGTACGATTTTCCAAAGACAAAACTGCTATGAAAGATAAAATCGGACTTTTATTTTGGCAAGGATTAGGTCACCGTATGCAAAGTAGTAGTTTTTATATGCACTATACAAAAGAGAAATACTTTGTGGCTACAGGAATAAGAGGTTTTAAAAATCCTTTATTAAAAACATATAGAAACTACATAAAACATGAAAAACATAGGAATTCTTTACATATTATTTTAGAAGAGTTAAAATCTAAAGGTTACAAATATACACAAGAAAAATACAAAAGAGTACCAAAAGATTTCACTGGTGATGAATCACATCTATACCTTACTAAGTTTGATTCTTTATTTTCTTATATAGAATATGAAATAGATGATGTATTTTATTCTGTAGAGTTACTAGATAAACTATTTACAATATATGACGATATGAAAGATTTACAAAATTGGGTTTATGAGATGACATTAACTTACAAAGAAAAATAAGATAAAAGAGATATATGACTACACAAAATTTACAAAATTTGATTACAAAAAATTCAGCTAATTTAAGCACTGAATTTAAAAGAATATTTCATGGTCGTGGAGCATTATATGGAGATGATTGGCGATTTTTAACAATAGATTCTATTGATGATATTTTAAGTGTTGCTTTTTATTTTTCTATTGATGAAAATAGAGAGTTAGAATTACTCGAAATGTTAAAAAATTTTCTTGAAAGTTCTCAACACACAACTTTAATTTTACAAAAGCGTTATCTAGATAAATCCCCTACTGAAATATTAGTAGGGGATTTAAAAGATGATTTATATGTAAAAGAAAATGGTCTAAAAATAAAACTCAACCTACTCTCAAATCAAAACAATGGATACTTTCCAGATATGAAAAATGGTCGAGCCTTTATAAAAAGTATCTCCAAAGATAAAAAAGTATTAAATCTATTTTCATATACTTGTGCTTTTAGTTTATCTGCAATGAAAGGTGAAGCTTCACAAGTAGTCAATATGGATATGGCAAAAGGTGCTTTAAACACAGGAAGAGAAAATCATCACCTCAATAATATAGATACAAGAAATGTTAAATTTTATCCACACAATATTTTAAAATCATTTTCCCGTATCAAGAGAGATGGACCATTTGATATTATCATCATCGATCCCCCTACTTTACAAAAAGGAAGTTTTGAGGCAAATAAAGATTATAATAAAATCATCAAAAGGCTTGACACTTTTACCTCATCAAATGCAACTGTATTAGCTTGTTTAAATAGTCCTGATTTAAATGAAAATTTCATTATCGATATATTTACTGAACTTGCTCCAAACTTCAAATTTATAAAACGACTTGAAAATGTAGAAGAGTTTAAAAGTTTAGATGAAAAGAGAAGTTTAAAGAATTTGGTATTTCAAAAAAAGAGTGATATTTAAATATCACTCTTTTTTATTTTATTGTTTCTTGAATAGTTTCTTTTAATATTGATTCTAATTTTTGAGCATCTTGTATCTCTTCTTTTTTAAAATCTTCTATTTGTTTTGCTAGTTTTTTATGAAGTGGTTCTAATTTTTCTATCTCTTCCTCTTCTAGTAAAAAAAAGAGGTTATTTACTGCATATTTTTTACGTTCTCTTAAAAGCATCAAATTTAGTACACCAGTAGCACATCCCATCCCTACAGATGATAAGAGATAACCAATACTAAAGATATCAGGATCTATTATTATAGTTCCGACAAAAAGTATAATAAAAGCCAAGATATGAAAAGAAAATATTTTTATAAATGGTGGCTTTTTTTGCTCAAGAGCTTTGTCTATATTTTTTAAAAGTAACTCTACTTTATTATCTAAATTTTCATTTAAACCTTTTAGTTCACTAAGTCCTTCTAGTATAACTTTATGATTTAGAAGTTTAAGTTTTTGCTGTGCTTTCATGTTATTCGATAGATTTCCTAACTCTTCCATATAAGCTGAAATATCTGCAAAACCTTTTGTAGCACTCGCATTTAAATCAATTTTAGTGTAATCCATGTATAAACCCTTATTTTTGTTATTAGGATTCTACTGTTTTATTCTGATTGTAACTTGAGAAATTATATTTATATTACTTCTTCTCTTAATTTTGTCAAACATATAAAAGTATACTATTACAATAAAAAAGATAAACTTCATTAAAATTTATTAAGGTTTATGAAATGAGTGAAAAAACTAAACAAAAAGACACTAAAACGTTAAGGGTTATTAATTGGATATTTTCTATAGCATTAATCTTCGGTAGTTTAATAATGATATTTAAAGCTACCCAAACAGGAACACTCTATCTACTTTTATTTTTGATTATAGTTATGGGAGCATATATCATGCCAGCTATTTTATTGTACTCGGGTACTAGTAAAATATTTTCTTTCCCAATTGTCATTGACAAAAAAAATAAGTTAATATATAAAATATCAATCGCTGCTAACTTTCTTTTTTTACTTTTAGGTGTGGGTATAATTCTTACATCAGTTTATACAGGACAATATATCATCGCAATTTTAGGATTTATAATCACATTATTATCTTTTGCAAATGTTAAAGCTTTAGATATATGTGTAAAGGAGTTAAGTAATGTTTGAGTTTATAAACTATGGTGAAATTATACTAACATTAGCATTTTTTATAATAGCAGTATATTTAGAGAAAAACAGTAAGAAAAAAAGTTATCTTCTTATTATCATCACAGGTATAATGTTTTTATATACTTTATTTGGAATGCCTATCACTCAAAAAAACAAAGCAAATGAAAGTACTGCTTCATATAAAAAAGGATCGTCGTTATCTTGTACTTCTGGTTTTTTAGTATTTAGTTCAACTTTTAGTATAAATGATAAACAATGGGATTTAGAAAAAAATTATTTTATTCATAAAAAAACTCAAGAAAGTATAAGAGCTGATAAGTGTGTAAGTATAGATTTAAGTAGATAAGTAAAGGGATATATCTCCTTTACTACTTTTTATCAGCAATTTTTTTACCTATTTTAAAAGATATAAATGCTAATCCCGCCATTATTACGACAGTAACTATAATAGCTGAAATTTCACCTGACTCCATATAAATCCTTTTTTGTAAATGTGTAGATAATATTCTACTACTTTATTCTTATATTTTATTTTTCTTTATAAAGTAACATTACAAATTGACATTTTATTTACTCAAGTTACTTTTTAGTGCTATTCTTTACTATAAAAATTATGGAGTTAATCATGTTACGATTTGACAGTAGAAAAATTATTGTGTATAATTACACAACAAAGAGTTTAAAATGCCAACTATATTAAGAATAGATGGTTATAGATTTTTCTTTTTTAGTGATGAACACAATCCAAAACATATCCACATAGAAAAAGGTGATGGCTATGCTAGAATTGAACTAGATACTTTAAAAGTAACCGATAGTTATAATTTAAATTCAAAAGATTTAAAAAAATTGGTCACATTAGTAAAAGAAAATAATGTGAAACTACAAGGAGCATGGAATGAGTATTTTAAACAATAGATTTCTAATAAAGTCAGTTGGTTTTGGTGATGATAAAATGTTTATAGAACTCAATACATCAAGAGTTTTGACTGTACCGTATACTTATACTAAGAAGTTACAAAATGCTAAAATAGATGAGCTTAAAAATTATCGTCTTATCGCCAATGGGATTGGTATACACTTTGAAGATATAGATGAAGATATTTCAACAGAAGGAATCATCAGAGATTTTGGAAATGAATCCAAACGTATCAACATCTCAGTACAAGCAAACTTTTTAGACATAGCAGACAAATACGCAAAAGAACATAGTCTTAGTCGTTCTGCCCTATTCCAAAAAGCTACTTTGGAGTATATAGCTTCGTAGATAAATTGACAAGATATGTTATATTTGATATAATAATTCCAGTAACACGAGCTAACCTTTGATGAGCTGATTACTTATCACGTAAAGGGAAGTTAAAAGGGGTAGAGATTTTCTCTACCCCTTTTTTTGAGTATTAGTTTGTTGGTAAATTCTGAATAAATCCAATTAATTTTTCAAAAGTTTCAGAAGATATTATTTTCATAATTCTGTCTACTACTTTCGTAAAATCGTAAATATTATTTATAAAATTAAAAATTTTTGATTTCATGAAGTCCTCCATATTATCATTGGTTAAGTGTTAAACCCTTCAAGGGTATATTGTCTTAATCTGATAATAATGTCAGGGTATTCACTTAAGAAGAGAATGGTTGTTTGATAAATCAAATCCAATTCTAGATAAAGTTGAATCCGTCAATTATTGACCGGTTCTTTGGAATCCTAAAATAATTTAGACTGTTCCAATTCCTATTAAAATTATACTCTTGTTTTCTTAAGAATTTATTAAAAAATGAATTCTATTTATAAATCCAAACCAAATCAATCATTTGCTAAAATACATTTTTAATACATATAAATGAGAATCAAATGACACAAACACAATACGTACAACAAATAGAAATTTTAATATCATACGCTAAAGCATACTACGTGGATGACAATCCAATAGCAACAGATGAAGAGTACGATAAACTCAATCGTGCAGTTTTAGCTTATGAGCAACAAAATCCTACTCATACACATCCGAATACTCCTACACAAAGAGTCGGTGGTGGTATTTTAGAAGGCTTTGAAAAAGCAAAACATCTTAGCCGTATGTGGTCACAAGAAGATATATTTAACACTGAAGAATTAGAAGACTGGATAAAAAGAGCTAGCAAAGTCGTAGATAAAAGACATATGACTTTTGTATGTGAGCCAAAGTTTGATGGGGCTAGTTTAAATATCATTTATGAAAATGGTGTTTTAAAACAAGGAATTTCTAGAGGTGATGGTAGTATCGGTGAAGATGTAACTCAAAATGTAAAAACTATTCACTCTATTCCTTTAACTATTCCATATGATGGACTAATAGAGATTCGTGGAGAAATTGTTATCAAGAAAGATGACTTCGATACTATTAATAAGCAAAGAATCAGAGACAACGAACCTCCATTTGCAAACCCTAGAAATGCTGCTGCTGGAAGTTTACGACAATTAGACTCTAGTATCACTGCAAAAAGAAAACTATTTTTTAATGTTTGGGGTGTAGGTGAAAATTCTTTGGACTTTGATAAAAGTAGCGAAGTGATAAGTTACATACACTCATTTGGTTTTGCAAAACCACCTATTCAAACATTATGTACAACTGTTAAAGAGATAGAAAAAGTATATCATGAGATCATAGCCAAAAGAGAAAGCATAGCTATGGGACTTGATGGTATGGTTATCAAAATAGATGACTTGCAGTCTCAAAGTGACTTAGGATATACAGTGAAGTTTCCAAGATGGTCTTGTGCCTATAAGTTTCCAGCAGTAGAAAAAACTACAAAAGTTTTAAGTATCACACTTCAAGTAGGAAGAACAGGAACTATTACACCTGTAGCAAATGTAACACCAACACTCATCGATGGTTCAACAGTAGCAAGAGCTACACTTCATAATTTTGATGAGATAAAAAGACTGAACTTAAAACTAAACGATGAAGTTATCATCATAAAAAGTGGAGATATTATCCCTAAGATTACAAAAGTTTTTGAAGATCGTCGTGATGGAACACAAATAGACATCCCTACTCCCAATACTTGCCCAGAGTGTGGTAGTGAACTTTTAATAGAAGAGATACTTATCAAGTGTCAAAATCTTGACTGTCCTAGTCGTGTGGTAAATAGTATCATATACTTTGCTAGTAAAAACTGTATGAATATAGATGGGTTAGGTATCAAAATAGTTGAGCTTTTAGTAACCAAAGAAAAGATAAAAGATGTTTTGGATTTATATAGTTTAAAAGTAGAAGACCTTGAAGGATTAGAAAGCTTTAAAGAAAAAAAGATCAACAATCTTTTAACTGCAATTACTAATACTAGACATACAGAACTACATAGAGTAGTAAATGCTTTAGGTATTGAACATATTGGAGAAGTTGCTAGTAAACAAATCTGTTTAGCATTTGGAGCAGATATTTTAAATGTTACAAATGAACAACTAGAAGCCTTAGATGGTATCGGTGAACAGATGGCTAACTCTTTACTAGAATTTATTCGAGTAAATAGAAATTTAATGGAAAAACTATTTAAAATTATTGAGCCAATTATAGAAGAAAGAGTAGAAGTAGACGAAAATCCATTTAAAGATAAAACTATTGTGTTAACAGGAACTATGTCAGTTAGTCGTGGAGTTGTAAAAAAAGAACTTGAAGCATTGGGAGCAAAAGTCTCTGGAAGTGTATCTAAAAAAACAGATTATCTTATCTATGGAGAGGATGCTGGAAGTAAATATGATAAAGCAGTAACTTTAGAAGTGAAAACTCTCACTGAAGATGAGATGAAAAACTTGCTCTCAGAGCATAATATTTAACATATAAAATAAGATGTAATCTCACTTTCTTACATCTTTCGGACATTTTTCTAACATCTTTCTGACATCTATTTGTTATTCTTCTTTAAATTATTAAAAAAGGTCAAATAGTGAAAAAAATATTACTAAGTAGCATAGTTGCAACTACATTAATTTCAAGTGCATATGCAAGCACAAATAAAGAAAGTACAATAAACTTTTACGGTATAAATGCAAAAACAGACAAAAATCAAAGTGCTTCTAATGGTTTAGGTATGATGTATGATAGTGAAAAAATCAAAGTAAAACTAGAAAAAACTTCTGATTTTTTAAAAACTGGTACTGTTTTAAAGTTTAATCCTATGGATGGAAAATTTTATGTAAAAGTTGGCGCAAATTATCTTTTACAAAGAATGTATTCTTCTGAAAATGATAGTGCAAAAGTTAGCCAATATTCAGCTGCTTCAGCATTAGGATACATGATTAGAGATGATATATATCTAGAGTTGGGTGCTAGTTATACTAAGCTTAATGGTGAATCATTTGGTAACTATGAAATTAAGGATGAAAGAACTTATCTTGTTTATGGTGAAATAGCAAAAAGATGGGAAACTGATATAGGAACTATTGATAATACTTTAAATATAGGAACAGTAGACTATGAATTTCAAGGAAATGAAACTTCTTATGGTTTAGGTGTTGATTATTATCCTACAAATAATTCAAAAATAGGATATCAATACCAACATGAAAACAGTAATACTTTAAATACTTATTCTGCACAATACTCTTATGTGTTTATAGAATATCTTGATAATACTTCACAAGATACTCATCAAGTTAATGCAGGATTAAAAATAGCTTTTTCAGACATACTTGATATAAACACATATAAAGCGCCTACAAATATAAAATCTAATCTTTCAGAGCTTCATAGATTTGAAAATATTACTTTTAATGCAAATATGAGTATTCAAAGTACTGATGGTGTAACTGCTGATACAACTAACTCAGATGATACAACTAACTCAGATGATACAACTAACTCAGATGATACAACTAACACTACGCCAAAAGCATCTGATGCAACGTTTACTGATACTCTTAATGTCAATTTAAGTTCTTATGTTTCAGATGATAAAGATGCTGATTCTCAACTTTCTTTAACTATTGTATCTAAAACAGATCAATTAGTTGTAAATAATATTTCTGGAGTTACCTTTACAGTTAATGTTGATAATGTACTAAGTGCAAATCTACCTGCAAAAATTACTTATTTTGTAACTGATAAAGATGGCAGTAAAAGTGAAACTAAAATAATAACTCTAGCTTTTCCATCATCATAAATCTTTTTATTATTATAGATGAGAATATATTAAAGAATAACTTCTTTTTATATTCTCATCTAAATTCAGAAAGATTGATATTCAAAAGTTCTCTAAAATAGTTAAATCTATCTTATCTAAAGAAAAAATACTCATAATCTCCACTCATATATATCACTATCTCAAATATGTAAGTAAAAAATAGCTATAATATATATAAAATGTAAGAATATAGGACGATTAATGTACGACGTAATAATTATTGGAGGTGGAGCAGCAGGATATGGTTGTGCCTTAACTCTAGCATCAGTAGAAAACACTCAAGAGTGGGCTAAAAATAAAAAATACCTTATGATAGACAATGGTAAAAGTGATATTTTAAATGCCAGTTTCTTTAACTTGGCTGGTGTACCTTTTGGTATAGGGGGAGATGAACTGTATAAAAATATGCAAACACAACTGTCTAACTTCAAATCTTGTGAAACGAAAAATGACACTGTAGTAAAACTAGAAAAAAACGGTGAGAACTTTACAGTTACAACTGAAAATAAAACACTAGAAGCTGAGATTGTAGTAATTGCTACAGGTATGCATAAGTTTGAAATCGAATCTACTTTGACCAATACTATCATCCATAATGATGTTATGAAACCAGGTAAAATTGCGTTAGAAAATAACAACAATAAAATCGGTACGAATTTATATGTAGCGGGTCTTGCAAGTGGTGCTAAAACTATGTTTGCTATTGCAAATGGAGAAGGTGCAAAAGTTGCTTGTGAAATATTTAAATTATGGACTGGCAAATCTGCAGTAGCGCATGATGTGATAAAAGATAAAAAAATATGAAACAAAAAAGAATCTTTTTAACAAATGATGATGGTTGGGATGCTAAAGGTTTAGAAAAACTTATCGAGGCTCTTCGTCCATTAGCACAATTAACTATTGTTGCACCAGCTACTGAAAAGTCAGCATCTGCACACAGTATGACACTGACTCGTCCTATGCGACTTGTAAGTGTTGATGATGATTTTTATAAAATGGATGATGGTACACCAACAGATTGTGTATTTATAGGACTAAACAATCTTTTTGATGATGACAATAAACCAGACTTAGTAATATCTGGAATAAATGTTGGTTCAAATATGGGTGAAGATATCACATATAGTGGTACAGTAGCAGGTGCAAGCGAAGCGGTACTTCAAGGCGTTCCAGGAATTGCTATTAGTCAAGTTTTTAATGACCTGAATAATGCAAACAAAAACGCATGGGAATATGAACTAGCCATGAAAACTATTCATGATTTAGCTAAAAAAATACTAGAGGATGACTTTCCTTTAGGAGATAGAAAACTTTTAAATATCAATATACCTCCATGTAGTATAAATGAGTGTAAAGGTTTAAAAATCACAAAAGCAGGATATAGAGAATATGGAAATGATTCACATATGCATAGAAATCCTAGAGGTGAAGAGTTTTACTGGATAGGTTTACACCCTCTTCTTTGGCAAAATGATGAAGAAAAAGGGTGTGATTTTGAAGCAGTTAAAGATAACTTTGTTTCAATAACACCAATACAATTAGATATGACAAGTTATAACGATATAGATACATTAAAAGGATGGATACAAAATGGATAATTTTACACAAGAATTAAATAAAGATATAAAAAAACTAGTAGGTACTTTAAAAGATGAAGAACAATTAGCTGAAGTTTTAAAAAGAAAACTTACTAAAAAAGAGTTCAAATACTTCAAACTAAAAATTTCAAATACAGACGAAGCAACAATACAAAAAGAATTACAATGTGATGCTGAAAGATTTGAAGCCATTAAAAAACAAACAATAGTAAAATTGAACCAAGAAAAAATAAAAAAAGAACTTATACTGTAATGTCTCTTCTAAAAATAATAACATTACTTTTTGTCTTATTTGTACTATTCACTGGTTGTTCTCAAAAAATAGAACACATTGAAACTATCTCAAAAGCAAATTTTCAAAAAGTAGAGATGCAAAACCTTCAAGGTTTTGAAAATGACAATCTCACTAAAGCATTAAAAGTTTTTATTAAAGATTGCCAAGCATCGCAAAAAAATCCCAATTTAAAAGAAGTATGTTTAAAAGCACAAGAAGATGATATTTTAAGAGATGCTAAAGAGTTCTTTTTACAACATTTTACAGCTTATCAGATAGTATCTGATGAAGAGGGTAAAGAGGGTTTAATTACAGGATACTATGAACCTTTACTTCAAGGGAGTTATACACAAACAAATAGATATAAATATCCAGTGTATTCTGTACCAAAAGATTTATTAACTATTCAGTTATCCAAAGCATATCCATCTTTGTCCAACTATAGATTAAGAGGTAAGTTAAAAGGTAATACGGTTGTACCTTATGAGACAAGAGAGGAGATTGAAGCTCTCGACTATAAAACAGCACAAAACTTAAAACCAATATGTTTTGTAGATAATAAAATCGATCTATTTTTTTTACAAATTCAAGGTAGTGGTAAAGTAGAACTACCAGATGGCGAATATATAAATATTGGATATGGTGGTCAAAATGGTCATCCTTACTATGCAATAGGAAGAAAATTAATAGAGATAGGTGTTATAGAAAAAAAAGATATATCTTTGCAAACTATTAGAGAATGGTTAGTTCAAAATCCAGAAAAAGCCGATGGAATTTTAAATCTAAATCAAAGTTATGTATTTTTTAGACAAAGTGAAAAAACTGCAACAGGAAGTTTAGGTACAGAGTTAACTGCAAATAGAAACTTAGCAGTTGATAGAAAGAATATTCCACTTGGATTTCCTGTATTTATAAATACAACAAATCCAATAACAGAAGAACCAATCAATCGATTAATGATTGCAGCAGATACGGGCGGAGCAATAAAAGGTAAAATTAGAGCTGATTTCTTTTTTGGAAATGGATCAAAAGCTAGAGAACTTGCAGGTAAAATGAAACAAGAAGGAGAACTTTTTGTTTTTCTTCCAAATAATAAAATCGAAAAAAAGGACTAAATTAAATGCATATTACAAATAAAATATCAAATATATTTCATAAATTTGCAACAAAAGAGTTTCCAAAACCAATTCAAAACTTTATCAACAATGGATATGTGAATTTACTAGGATTAGATATGAGAGAGTTTGAAAAGGCAAGTTCATATAAAACACTCAATAAACTATTTACAAGAGAATTAAAAATTGACCGTCAACTTGATACAAATGAATCACACTTTATAAGTCCAGCTGATAGTTTTGTAAGTGAATCAGGGAATATTCAAGATGAAACTGCCTGCCAAATAAAAGGAATGAGTTATAGTGTAAAAGAGTTATTGACTCAAGAAATTATTTATGATAATCTTCAAAGACTTAAAAATGGTACATTTATGAACTTTTATCTTAGTCCTAAAGATTATCATAGATACCATGCAAGTTTTGACTGCAAAGTAACAAAACTTATTCATGTACCTGGTAAACTTTATCCTGTAAATTTTACATACTTAAATAAACAAGAAAGTTTGTTTGTAGAAAATGAAAGAGTAATCATGGAATGCGTAACTTCAAATAACCAATTATTTTATATGGTTTTTGTTGGAGCATTGAATGTAGGGAAAATGGTATTTAATTGTGAACCTCGAATAAAGACAAATACAAGTGTTTGTCATCCAACAGTTTTTGAATATGAAGACTTAACTATAAATAAAGGTGATTGTTTAGGATATTTTGAAATGGGATCAACTGTACTTATGTTTTGGGAAAAAGAGATGGTAGAACTTGATAATATCATTAATACAAAAGTAAAATTTGGAGAGGTAATATCTAGAATTGTCTAATTTGATTAAAGTTTAGATATAATGCGAAAAACTGATATAACAAAAATTAAAAAAAAGGTACATACTTAATGGTTAAAATTGTAAATTTAAAAAAAACTTTTGGTTCGAGAGTTCTCTTTCAAGATATCAATCTTTCATTAGATACAGGGAAAAGATACGGTTTAATTGGTGCTAATGGTGCTGGTAAAACAACTTTTCTTAATATGCTAAGTGGAACAGAAGAGATTACAGATGGTGAAGTTCAAGTACAAAATGGTAAAAAAGTTGGAGTTTTAAGTCAAAATCAATTTGCTTATGAAGACTTTACTTTAGCAGATGCAGTACTTTATGGAAATAAAAGACTTTTTGATGCAATCAAAAGGAAAGAAGTTTTATATCTAGAAGAGTACACAGATGCAATTGGTGAAGAGCTAGGTGAACTAGAGATGATTTGTTGTGAAGAAGATCCTACATATGAATATGATGTAAAAATCACTAAAATCCTAGAGTCTTTAGGATTTGCTTCAGAGACACACACTGAACTTATGAGTACAATTACTGGTGGTAATAAATTTAAGGTTTTACTAGCACAGGTACTATACCCTAAACCTGATGTACTATTTTTAGATGAGCCTACAAATAACCTTGATATGGCAACAATTGCATGGTTAGAAAACCAGTTACAACACCATGATGGAACAATGGTAGTTATCTCTCATGATAGACACTTCTTAAATGCTGTTTGTACAAATATCCTTGATGTTGACTTCAAAAAAATTAGAGAATTTTCTGGTACTTATGATGATTGGTATATTGCTTCTACAGTTATAGCAAAACAAGCTTCAGTAGATAGAGATAAAAAAATGAAAGAAAAAGAAGAGCTTGAAGCATTCGTTAGACGATTTTCAGCTAATGCCTCTAAAGCAAAACAAGCAACTTCTAGACAAAAACAACTTGATAAATTAGATATTTCTGCAATTGAAGTTTCATCAAGAAGAGACCCATCTATTGTGTTTAAACAAGAAAAAGGGATTTCTAAAGAAGTTTTAGAGATCAAAAATATTTCAAAATCATACGATGGTGAAGTAGTTTTAAAAGATATTAACTTAATGTTAGAGAAAAAAGATAAAATTGCTTTAATTGGACCCAATGGTGCAGGTAAAACAACTCTTTGTGAGATGTTAATGGAAAATGTTAAACCAGATCAAGGTGAAATAAAATGGGGAGCAACTGCAAATGTTAGTTATTTTCCACAAAACACTACAGACTTAATTAGAGGTGATATTACTTTATACGACTGGTTAAGAGATTTTGATAGAGATGCTGATATTGCAGAAATTAGAAACTGTTTAGGTAGAATGCTATTTAATGGCGAAGAGCAAGAAAAATCAGTAGTTAAATGTTCAGGTGGAGAAAAGCATAGAATGATGCTTAGTAAAATCATGCTAGAAAAAAGAAATTTCTTACTTTTAGATGAACCTACAAATCACCTTGATCTTGAAGCTATTATAGCACTAGGAGAAGGTCTATTAGCTTATGAAGGTACAGTTATCTGTGTATCACATGATAGGGAGTTACTTGACGCATACGCTAACAGAATTATCGAAATTCAAGAAGATGGTACAATCATTGATTTTGATGGTACATACGAAGAGTTTTTAGAATCTAAAGAAGGATAAATATGAATGAGTTAATATTTGCTGTAAGTTTTATTGTGCTAGTTGTAGCATTTTTGCAAAGACGTAAAATTGTTAATTATTTAAATTATAATTTTGGTCTTTCAATTCAATCAGAAATTATAGTCTATATATTAACTTTTTTCTTCGTAATTTTAATTATCGCTGGAATGCTTTTGGATAATACCAAAGAAAAATACAGTAAAATTAGTGAAAGTTATGATAAATTAAAACCAAAACCAGATAATAGACCTCATAGATATTTTGATATCAACACTTACGATTAAGATATAAAGAATATTTTAAGAACATATTGGATAAACTTCCAAATAATTTTACACTCAAGGAATATATAATGGCAAGAAGATGTATGCTATCTGGAAAAGGCCCAATGTCTGGGAACAATGTAAGTCACGCTAAAAACAGAACTAAAAGAAAGTTTTTACCAAATTTAAGAACAGTTAGAATCAGTTTAGAAGATGGAACAACAAGAAAAATTAAAATTTCTGCAAAAGAACTAAGAACTCTTAAAAAGAATTCATAATTTAAAAAAGATGTTTTTATGAAAACCATAAGAGACATCAAAAAAGCTCTGGGTTGGGAATATCAAATTACCAAACCAGAGTTTAGCTTAGATAAAGAGATATACTCTCAATTCAGACACTTTAGACTTCCCCTAATACTTTTACAACTTATTATGATAATTGGTACTGTTGGGTACATGCTTATTGATGATTTTCCAATTCTAGATGCAATCTATCAAACAGGAATAACATTTACCACAGTTGGATTTGGTGAAATACAAAAAATTTCACAAGCAGGAAGACTATTTACTATTACATTAATTATATTTGGTTTTTTAATATTTACATTATCAATTACAGCCTTAATTCAAGTATTAGTAAAAGGTAAATTTTTAGACTTATATAAGGAGCGAGATATGTTATATAAAATAGCAAGATTAAGAAATCACTTTGTTATATTTAATCACAACGAATATAGTATTCAACTAGCAAATCAGTTTAAGCAAAATCATATTCCATTTGTTGTCGTAGATCCAAGAGAAGACCTAGAACAAATTGCACTAAAATATAACTATCCTTACTTTATCAAAGAGGAAACATATACAGAAAAAGCATTTTTAAAAGCACATTTATCTAGTGCTAAAGGTGTTATTTCATTATCAAAAAACATCGCTGATAGTATTACTATTATTGCATCTGTAAGATTATATGAAAAAGAATTAGGTAGAAAAAATCCTTATTTAATCATTTGTAATGCAGAATCTCAAAAAGATATAGAGAGATTAAAAAAACTAGGCGCAAATAAAGTGGTAGCTCCTCCTGAACTTATGGCAAAAAGAGTTAGTGCTATGGCAATACGACCAGATATGGAAAATGTATTAGAAGAATTTTTATATAAAAAAGACACACCTATTGATATGGAAGAGATATATGTTAATGATAATAGCTGGTTTATAGATCAAGAGATAAAAGATGCTCATTTAAGAGATAAATTAAAAGTAAGTATAATTGGTATTACTGAAGATAATGGTAACTTTTTGCAAACCCCAAAAAGTTCAACTAAAGTAAGAAAAGGTTGTAAATTATTGGTTGTAGGAAATCAAGAAGGAATTGCAAAAGCAAAACAACTAGTAAATCATACAATCAGACCAGACTATATAGAAGATATGAATAAAAAGGATACAATTTATGTTTAGTATTTTTCCAATTAAAGGAACAATTAGTGACATCAACGGCTTTTACTGTGATGGAATAAGTGCAGGACTAAGAAATAATGGTTCACTAGATATGGGATTTATTTATAGTGATACTTTATGTGATATTGAATCAATATTTACATTAAATAAATTTCAAGCAGCACCTCTTAAACATTATCAGTTGTATCCATCTAATTTTAAAACAAATTTTGTATTAATCAATTCTAAAAATGCAAATGCATTAACAGGACAACAAGGTATTGACAATATCAATACTTTATTTAATTCATTAAATTATCAGGTTACAAATCCAATTATGAGTTCTACAGGAGTAATAGGAAATCAATTACCAATGGACAAACTCATTAATGGTGCTAATTCATTTGACTTAAGTGCTAAAAATGGTGAGAACTTATCAAAAGCAATTATGACAACAGATGCTTATCCTAAAAAATGTTTTTACGAAGTAACACTTGAAGATGGAAGTAGTTTCAAAATAGGTGCAGTTGCAAAAGGTGCTGGTATGATAAATCCAAATCTTGCAACTATGCTTTGTTTTATCTGTACAGATGCAGCTATACCAAAAGAAGATATGAAAGAATTACTTGAAGTAAACTCACATACAACATTTAATGCAATATCAGTTGATGGAGATACATCTACAAATGATACTGTAATGTTATTATCAAATAAAAAGTCAAATACTTATGATAAAACTGCATTTGCTGAAGCCTTACGATTAGTTATGCATGATATGGCTATGCTGATGGTAGCAGATGGTGAAGGTGCTAAAAAAGCAGTTGCATTTGAAGTAAATAATGCAGCCTCAGTTGAAGAAGCCCAAATAGCTGCAAAAGCTCTTTCTAATTCATTGTTAGTTAAAACTGCATTATTTGGAGAAGACCCTAACTTTGGACGAATTGCATCAACTATTGGAGCGAGTAGAGTTACTTGTGATGAAAATACTTTAATTATTTCATATAATGATGTAATAGTATATAATAAAGGTGAACTTTGTTTTACAGAAGAAACAGAATTAAAAGCTGGAAAAGTTTTAGAAAATGAAAGCTTTAAAATCATCTGTGATTTAGGAGTAGGAACATCTTCTTTTACAGCTTGGGGTTGTGATCTTGGTTATGAGTATGTTAAAATCAATGCTGATTATAGAACATAATATAGATGATAAAAGAAGTAAACGAAAAAACTATACGACTTAGATACATAAGAGTATTAGAAAAGTTTGTAACAAAAGCAATTTCCTTATTAAAATATGATAACTTTGATAAAGACTTATTTAAAAAAGCAACTATCAAAGCATATTCAGAATTAGGTAAAACCAAATCTGTTGTACTTTATAACGAATATCCTCTTGCAGTTAAAAATTTAGCACAACACATAATGAACTGTATAGATACTCATACAAATAATGAAGAAGATGAATACTCTACAGAAAAACATGATTTTGAAAATGAGAAAGCATCTATACTAAAGCAAGCTAATCTTTTAGCAAAACTAAAAAATAACAACAGATACAAAAAAGACAAACATAAACATAAAAAGTTTAATGATGGATACTAACGAGTCTTTTAAACTCTCTGGTACTCTAAAAAAAATACTATTCTTCAACGAAGAAAATCACTATTACATAGCGGTATTAGAAAATGATCAAAAAATATGTGGACAATATTTTGATACTGATTTACATAAACTTGTTGGTGAAGAGGTAATCATCACTGGTGCATGGAATAGTCATAAAAAATATGGTGTCCAATTTGTATTTACCTCTATGGAACTCAAAGAAGCAGAAATATTTTTCTTTTTAACAAAAATTGTTAAAGGTATCACAAAAAATTTAGCTCATGAATTAACACAAAAATACACAGAAGATGAACTTTGTGATATTTTAGATAACACTCCAGCAAAACTTTTAGAATTTAAAGGTATCAAAGAAAAAAAACTCACTCAAATAGTAATGTCATGGAATAAATTTAAACACCTTAGAGAACTAGGTAGTTTTCTAGCACAGTTTGGAGTAAGTAGCAATCTAATAAATAAAATTTATCAAGAGTTTGGACAAGTAGAAAACCTTATTGAAAAGATTCAAGAAAACCCTTATTTACTAACCTCAATAAAAGGTATTGGATTTAAAAGAGCTGATGAAATAGGAATGAAACTAGGTATAGATAGATTTAGTAATTTTAGAATCTCAGCCTGTATGAACTATACTTTAAAAGAATTTTGTGAAGCAAATGGGAATAGTTCTATCTCAAAAAGCCAACTTTTTACACTTTTAGATGATGCTTTAAATTTTAAAGATCAAGAAACACTTTATGAAGAAGCAGTTATCTCTCTTTTAGCAAAAGATGAGATTCATGAAACAATAAAAGAAAAATACGCTCCAAGTATTTATTTTAATTGTGAAACTAAAATATTAGATTTTTTTGAAAATAGAAAAGTACATAATCACAATAAAAAAATCATAAAAGACTTCGATACTTACATAAAAAAGAAAGAAGATACTTTAGGTTTCATTTTAAGTACTGAACAGCAAAAAGCAGTTGAACTTATAAATGAAGGTGAAAATACAATATTACTTATAGGGTATGCAGGAACTGGTAAATCTACATCAAGTAAAGCTATTTTAAACCTACTAGAAGAGATAGTACCTTATGATCAGATACACTGTATGGCTTTAAGTGGAATCGCCTCACAGCGTATCAGTGACACTACTGGATATAGAAGTAGTACAATACAATCTGCTTTAGTAAAAATAGACAATACAGACAAAGACTATTTTGATTATAAAGTTATTTTAATCGATGAATCAAGTATGGTAAACAGTGTGACTTTTTACAAAGTTTTATCCAAAATAGATCCAGATTCTACACTTATCATTGTAGGTGACGATGGACAGCTACCGGCTATTGGTGCTGGAGATATCTTAAGGGATGCAATTAAATATAATTTAGCACCTATTTGTAAACTTACAAAAATTTATCGACAAAATGAACTTCAAGCAATTGCAACCATTGCAAATGAAATAAGAAAAGGGCAAGTCCCTGAGTTTAAAGAAACTTATGAAGATTTTGAATTTGTAGATACCTCTATACCAAACTATTATGCTCAAAAAGCAATACTGAGTGATTATGAAGTCAATATGTTAAGAAATGACAACAACTATGTCATTTTAAACAATATCCTTAATATCGCTTCACAATATATAGAACCAATGTATAAATTTATAAAAGATAAAGAGATAGCTTCTTTTCTTACCCTATTTCAAGTTATTACACCTATAAAAGGTGGAACGCTCGGTGTTGAAAACCTCAATATAAATTTACAAAAGCTCATCAATAAAACGAACTCTAAAGGAATTCAGAAAAAAATATATGAATATAAACTTGCAGATAAAGTTATTCATATTAAAAATGAAAATATGAAATCTCAAAGTATGAAATACTACAAAGCAGGAAATCCAGATTTTGTTGAAAAAAGAGTATTTAACGGACAGCTAGGAATGATTATAAAAGTTGATCATGAAAAATCAAAATTAATAGTTCTGTACCCAAATGATGATATGGTTGTATTTTATGATTTCGAAACTTTAGATAATTTAATCTCCTTAGCTTATTGTCTGACTATTCATAAAACCCAAGGTATGGAATATGAAACAGCATTAATCCCTATGTCATTTTCACATTTTATTATGCACAATACAAAATTACTTTATACAGCAATTACAAGAGCAAAAAATATGTGCTATATTGTAGGTGAGGAAGAAGCAATGACGAGCGCTTGTAAAAAATTAGAGATAACAAATCGTCAAACAGTCATTGATGATTTATTGTCTTAAAAGAAGAGTTAATTTAATTTAAATATCTAGTGTAAGTGCTATCTCATCACAAATAGGAAAATGCTTACACTTAATACAATCTGCCCAGATTTTTGTATCGGGAAGAGATTCTTTTTCGATTACTTCAAATCCAAAGTGTTCAAATAACTCTTTTTTATAAGTTAATACAAGAAGCTTTATTAAATTTAAACTTTTAGCTTCAAGAATTGCTTTTTCAATTAGAAGTTTTGCGATATTTTTACCTCTAAATTCTTTTTTAACTACTAAACTTCTTATCTCTGCAAGTTTTGTAGTATGTATATGGACAGCAACAAATCCAACAAATTCATCATCTAATTTCACAGCCGTATAAGAACGTATTGTTGTAGCCATTTCGTTGCTATTTCTATCTAATATATTTCCATTTTCAACATCTTCATACACCAATTCTTGCATAAATTCAATATCTAAAACATCAGGCTTAATAAATTCCAATTTATCCATATTACTCTCCAAATAAGTATGTTGCTATTTTTTTCTCTAATTTATCAATCCCTTTATTTTTAAGGTTACTAATAAATATACCTTCTGGATATTCTCGTTTTAATTTTTGGATATCTGTTTGTTTAAGCTTATCAATTTTAGTAAAAGCATTAATAATAATCTGATCTCCACGTTTTATATGCTTTAAGAACTCATCAACACTTTTATCTATATCAAGTGTTGAATGTCTAGAATCAATCAAATGAACAAATATTTGTAATGATGGGCGTTGTTCTAAAAAATCTGTTAAATTTTGATGCCAATTTTTTTTCAAAGATTTTGATACTTTTGCATAGCCAAATCCAGGTAAATCAACAAACCTCGCATAATAATTTGCCCCTTCTTCAGCATAATCTTTAAAAGTAACATCAAAATAATTAATTAATTGAGTCTTACCAGGAGTTGATGATGATTTTGCAAGTGATTTTCTTCGTGTAAGAGAATTTAACAAAGAACTTTTACCAACATTACTTCTTCCTAAAAAAGCTATTTCTGCTTTATCTGGAGAAGGAGAATCATCTAATCTTTGTGCAGACGTTTCAAATTCTGCATTTACTATTTTAAGATTTTTCATTTTTTCCCTTCGTTTTATCATCTTTTTTCTCATCTAGACGTAATCTAAATTTTATTGGTTTATTTTTACCACCATCAATTTTAGTTCTACCAGTTAATGAATCAATATAAATTTTTTCTGCATTTATTTTTTTACCCTCTTTAGTATCTTCAAGAAAACCATTTCCTATTATCAAATACCTTTGATCATCAGGATAGTAATAAACTACATCACCTTTACCTTTTAAAACATTATCAGCCGTATATAAAACAAAAGACACCTTACCCGTTGCTTTATAATCTTTAGGTACTTGTTTTTTTGAATCTTCTTTTGAATTTACAGTATTAATAACTAATTTCTGACATAATAATATATCATTATTCTTCGTCATTTTAACATCACCTGTAAAAGTCAAAATATTTTTCTGCTGATTTGATTCAAAATGTTTTGCATCAATATTTAGATAATTCTCTTCACCATTTAATACTGTTATATTTAATATAAATAATATACATATCTTTACTGTTAATAATCTATTCATTATTTTCTACTTTCATTCTAAATTTTGTGTTCTTTGCTTTAAGTTCTTCTGTCACTGAATTTATAAACAAACTATTTCCTATAAAAGTATCACTACCTCTAGTCACTACAAAAGGAACTTCATTATGAGCAATTTGTGTTTTTAAATTATAGTGAAGCTGTTCAGTTTTAATATTAACACCATTTGATAATTGTAAATTCACATTATTGTTTAATACAATTTTATCACCAATCTTAAGCATATTTTGACTACTTGCAATATTTGTATCATAGTTATTTTCATTTACTTTAGCAATAACTGTTGCATCTATTAACTCTTCTTTATTTTTATAAATATCAGCTTGTTTTGATTTTACAATCTGATTCACTCTTGTTTCGCTTATCTCATACATAGTAGAATCAACAAAACTTACTCTAGGTTTTTTTTCTTTTGTTATTGATTGTACTAAATAGTCTTTCTCTACAAACAAAAAAGCTACTGTAAGCATAATTAGTAAAATCATAAATTTACTTATGCCCATAGTTCTTTTAAGCCTTTTTGTTTATCATATTTTAATATATATTCTATCATTTCTCGAACAGCACCAAATCCGCCATTTTTAGTACATACGACATCGGACACTTCTTTAACCTCTGCAACAGCATCGCCAACAGCAAAAGCAATAGAAACTTTTTTAAGCATTTTTAAATCATTAAGATCATCGCCAATACCAGCAGTTTGGTCCCATCTTAAATTTTCCTCTTTTAAAATATTTTTCAATATCTCATCTTTATTGTCAACACCTTGAAAAAGATGAGTTACACCTAATTCCTTAGCTCTATTTTCGACTAATTTTGACTTTCTACCTGTAATAATAGCAACTTTTTTATCAAGCTTTTTTGTCCAAGAAGCAATCGCTAAGCCATCTTTAACATCAAAATTTTTCAATTCATCACCACTAGAAGTATAAATAATTTTACCATCTGTTAATGTTCCATCAACATCTAATACAATTAATTCAATCATAACTTACAGTACACCTTTAGTACTAGGAATTCCTAATTTCTTATTTTCTTGTAAAGCTCTTCTTAATGCAACAGCAAAAGATTTAAATGCAGCTTCTATAATATGATGTTTATTTCTACCTCTATCTTGAATTATATGACAAGTAATTCCACTATTCATCACTAGTGCATGAAAAAACTCTTCTGCTAACTCAACATCAAAAGTACCAACTTTTTCACTCACATCAAGTTCATATACTAAAAATGGTCTATTACTTAAATCTAATGAACAGGTAACACTAGCTTCATCCATCACAACAGTAGCATTACCATATCTTTCAACATTAGCAATAGGAAATATCTCTTTTTTTAGTAATTTTCCTATTACAATTCCACAGTCTTCTACACTGTGATGATAATCAACATGTAAATCACCATCACAATTCAAGGTTAAATCTATAGCACTATGTTTACTGAGAGCTTCAAGCATATGATCAAAAAAACCAATGCCTGTTTTAATTTCTGACTTACCACTTCCATTTACATCAAGTGTACACATAATATTTGTTTCTTTTGTAACTCTGTTTAATTCTTGCATGTTTTATCCTTATTCTGCTATAACCATAGCTTTTTGAAGATTATTTGTCTTTTTAAAATCTTGCGCTTCTTGTTCACTTCTGAAACCACTAATCCAAACTCTTTTAATATCTTTACCTTTTAATTTTCCATCTTTTAATATAACTTTGTAGTCTTTTTCTAAAATAAGTTCAAATTTTCTTTTAGTAATATTCGCACCTTCTATTTTAGAAAACACTCCTACTTGTATATAATAGTTTGAAACACTTCGTACTTCTTTTTTCTCTGCTGTTGTTCTTGCAATTTTACCATTAAATCCAAGAACAGTAATTTTTACTTTTGCTGTTCCTTTTTTTACCATATCTATCGCATGAGCAGCTTTATTAGAAAGGTCAATTATTCTTCCTGCAACAAAAGGACCTCTATCATTAATTCTAACAACTGTTGATTTACCATTTTCTAAATTATCTACTTTTACAATAGTATTCATCGGTAATGTTTTATGAGCAGCAGTTTGTCCATACATATTATATATTTCACCATTACTTGTTTTTTTTGCATGAAAATTTGGTCCATACCAGGATGCGATTCCCCTAAAGTCATCATTAACATGTGCTAAAGTTGGATAATATTTTTTACCAAATACCTCATAAGGTCTCATAGTAGCACGATGCATCGCTTTACTATTTTTTATTTTCACTACTTTATTCGAATTGTTACTGTGATTATAATAGCTCCCATTGTTATAAGAATATCTATTTCCACAGCCCACCATAATAAAAATGGCCACAATAAAAATCATTATTTTATTGAAAGTTAATAACAAGTTTATCTCCTATTTTAATTGTACTTTTTTTTAAATTATTGTCTGACATAAGTTTTT